>JADCFP010000038.1 GCA_020249465.1 Roseomonas sp.
CCAGCATCGCAACCAGCACGAGCGCCAGCAGAATCGCAGGGAAGGAAAGCTGCAAATCCACCAACCGCATGATTCCCTGTTCAATCTTGCCGCCGATATTGGCTGCCGTGATACCGAGGGCAGTGCCGATACCAAATGCCACTGCACCAGCAGCAATCCCCATCTGCAAGGAAATGCGCAAGCCATAGAGAATGGCCGAGAACAAATCTCGCCCCTGCGCATCTGTCCCAAGCCAATGCACATAACCGCCCGACCCGACAAAACCTGGCGGCCGCCGCGCATCCCGCAAATTGAGATTGGCGAGGTCATAAGGGTCCTGCGGCGTGATCAGCGGAGCCGCAAGCGCCGCCACAACAATCAACACCACCACCAGAAGTGCGAGGGTGGCAACCCAATTCTCTCGATAATCGCGCCAGAATGCTGCCATCACACCCGCCTTCCACGCCGAAGACGCGGATCGAGCACAGCATAGGTAAGATCAACCACCAGATTGATTGTTACAAAAAGAAACGCCACCAGAACAAGGTAGCCAACCATGACTGGCCGATCGAGCGAGGTGATGGAATCAATAATCAGCTTGCCAACCCCTGGCCAGGAAAAGATCGTCTCAGTCACTACGGCGAAGGCAAGCGTGGAGCCAAATTCCAAGCCAAAGACCGTAACCAGCGGTATGGAAATCAGCCGCAACACATGCCGCCGCAGAATAGTGAAATCAGAAAGCCCCGCCGCACGCGCGAATTTCACCGTGTCGGACAGCATGATCTCACGCGTGCCGGCACGTGACAGGCGGATGAGCATGGCAAGCTTGAACAGGCTGAGATTGAGCGCCGGCAGTGCCAGAAACCGCAACCCATCCCAGGTCAGGAAGGACCAGCCAACGCCAAACACCTCAACCGTTGGGCCACGATCACCGGCAGGTAGCCAATCGAGATTGACGGCGAAGGTCAGAATGAGAATGAGGCCCACCCAAAAGGTGGGCACCGAAAATCCCAGAACGGATGCCGCCATGATGGCTTTGGAAACAGCGCTTTCCGGTTGGTAGCCAGCATAAATACCAAGCGGAATGCCAATGAAGGCGCCGATCAGCACCGAAGCCAGCGCCAATTCCAATGTGGCCGGCAGTCGGCTCAGCACCAATTGCAGCACTGGGATGTTCAGCACGAAGCTTCGCCCCAGATCGCCTTGCAGCAGCCTTCCCAGAAAAGTGAGATACTGTCGCCAAAGTGGTTGATCCAGGCCGTAATGGCGAATGGTGGCTTCCCGGATATCCTGCGTGGCGTCGGGGGAAATCAGCACATCAATCGGATTGCCAATGGCATAGACGCCCAGGAAGACAAGCAGGGACATTGCCAGCATGACAAAGCCGGCCTGAATGAGGCGCTGAATGATATACCCAAGCATTGCGCGCGATTATCCGGCATTTGACAGCCAGCGCAAGCTATTCCTAGCATTCAAGACAGAAGGCTGATGGGAGAAATGATCATGCGTTGGAGTAATCGCCGCTTTGCCCTGGCAACCCTTGGCCTGGCCTGTATGGCTGGCGTGGCCTCTGCCCAGACGCTTAACATGGGCGTGATCGCCGGGCCTGAAAGCATTGACCCGCATTTCACCGCAACCGGCACGCATTCCGAAGCGCTGAAGCATGTTTTTGATACGCTGACGCATTCCGGCGATAAGCTCCAGATCGAACCGGGCCTTGCGGAATCCTGGCGTATTGTGGACCCCACCACCTGGGAATTTCGGCTTCGCCGCGGCGTGAAGTTCCATGATGGATCGGATATGACGGCGGAAGATGTTGCCGCTTCCATCCGCCGCATGCAGCAATTATCGGGGCCGAACCCAACCCGCATCTATGTGCGCCGCGTGCAGGAAATTCGCATTGTTGATCCCCACACCATCCAGATCATCACTGATGGACCGGCGCCGACGCTGCCCAATGATTTCATACGTCTCTTCATCACCTCGGCCCGCGCCACCGCTGGGTTGACGCCGGAAAATGCCAATGAGGCGTTCAATAGCGGCCGCGCGGCCATCGGCACCGGGCCGTATCGGTTTTCCGCCTGGACGCCGCGTGAGCAATTCACCGTGGAGCGCAGCGATAATTACTGGGGCAGCCGCCCCGCTTGGGGCCGCGTCGTGCGCCGTGAAATCTCCAACCCTGCCGCGCGCGTGGCGCAGCTGCGTACCGGCCAGGTGGATATGATTGTACGCGTGCCGGCGGCCGATGTGGCGACGCTGGAACGCGACCGAAATATCAGCGTGCTTAAGGCAGAAACGGTTTATGTCTTCAACCTCGCGCTGGACCAGCGCGAACCAACGCCACAAGTAACGGCGCGCGATGGCTCGCGCCTCGCGGCTAACCCCTATCGTGATGCGCGGGTGCGGGAAGCGATTGACCTTGCCCTTGATCGCCGCGCACTCGCGGAAATTGCCATGGAAGGACTTGGTTCACCCGTTAGCCAGATGGTGACACCCGGGATCTTCGGCTTCAACCCGGCGCTCACGATCCCGACACCCAATATCAATCGCGCACGGCAGCTTTTGACCGAAGCGGGCTATCCGAACGGCTTTCGCATGGTACTGAATTTCACCAATAACCGCCTGCCTGGCGACGCTGGTGTTGGCGCGGCGATGACACAAATGCTGGCGCGCATCGGCCTTGAAGTGCAGGCAGCGGGCCAGCCTGCGGCAGTGATCTTCCCGGCGCGCGCGCGGGGCGAGCTTTCGAACATCATGGCCGGCTGGGGCACCCTGACCGGGGAGGCGAATTACTACTACGCCGCCAACGCGCATACCAATAATGCGCAGCTTCGGCTTGGCGCCTTTAACTGGAATGGGGCCTCCGATCCGGAAATTGACCGGCTGATCCAGGCCGCCAATGTTGAGCTGGATGACAAGAAGCGCGAAACGCTACTCCAACAGGTTGGCGCGCTTTGGAATGAAAAGCGCGTTGTCATTCCGCTTGCTGCGGTAGCCTCCGCCTGGGCCATGCGGCGTGATCGCGTGACGCTGCGCGTTGGCCGCAGTGATGAGGAAACCTATGCCTGGGATGTAAGTCCAGTCAGCCGCTAAGCGCGAAGCCCTGGGCCATGCGCATCGCGGATATGAATTGGATGCAGGTAGACGATTACCTCCGCCAGGATGATCGCTGCGTCTTGCCCTTTGGCAGTACCGAACAGCATGCGCAGCTTTCGCTATGCGTGGATGCGATCCTGGCCGAAAGGGTCGCGGTGGAAGCGGCAGAACCTTTGGGTATTCCGGTCTATCCCGCCATGCCTTTTGGGCTGGCGCCCTATTTCGCGTCCTTCCCCGGCAGCATATCACTGAAGGTGGAAACGCTGCTCGCTGTGGCGCGTGATCTGATTGAAAGTGTCGCACGCGCCGGTTTTCGCCGCATTCTGATTGTCAACGGCCATGGCGGCAATGCACCTGTCGGTGCATTGGCTTTACAGATAATGACGGAAAATCCAGCGCTTTCGATCAAGTTCCATAATTGGTACAACCAGCCGCAGACCTGGGAAATCGCCATGACCATTGATCGTTCCGGCAGCCATGGCAATTGGATGGAAAACTTCCCCTGGACGCGGCTTGCCAATGCGCCATCGCCTTCTGGCGCCAAGCCCTCGGTGGATATGGCGCTGATGAAGGCTAGCCCGCCCGCCAAGGTGCGCGACATGCTGGGCGATGGTTCCTTCGGTGGCGAATGGCGCAAGCCGGATGAAGATATGCTGCGGCTTTGGCAAGCCGGCGTTGCAGAAACCCGCGCCGCGTTGGAGGCACCATGGCCGACCCGTTAGTCATCTGGGGTGCCGGCGCCATTGGCGGCACGCTTGGCGCGCATCTGGCGCGTGCGGGGCATGATGTGCTGCTGGTGGATATAGTGGCCGAGCATGTCGAAGCTTGTCGCACCAAAGGGTTGAAGATTTTCGGCCCCGTCACTGAATTCACACAAATCATCCCGGCCGCCACGCCGGATGAACTGAAGGGCCGCTATTCGCGCATTGTGCTCGCGGTCAAGGCGCAGGCTACCAAGGCTGCCTTGCCTGTTTTGGCGCCGCATGTTGCAGATGATGGTTTTGTTTTCTCCGCCCAAAATGGCTTGAACGAACTGGAAATTGCGGAAGCCCTGGGCGCCGAACGCACCATGGGTTGCTTCGTCAATTTCGGTGCGGATTGGCATGCACCGGGGGAGATACTTTACGGCAATCGCGGCGCCTTTGTGGTTGGGGAGATTGATGGCAGCATCCGTGATCGTACCCGCGCGATGCATGCGCTTTGCCAATCCTTTGAGCCGGATGCGGTTTTGACGAGTGATATCTGGTCCTATCTGTGGGGCAAGCTCGCCTATGGCGCCATGCTGTTTGCCACTGCGTTGAATCATGATTCCATGAGTGAGAATTTCGCCGACACGCGCCGCATGCCTGTCTGGCTTGCCTTGGGGCGAGAGGTTGCAGCAACCGCGCTTGCCCGCGGCGTGACGCCGCGCGGCTTCGGGTCCTTCGATCCCATGGCTTTTGCACCGGGGCGCGCTGATGCGGATGGGATCAAGATAGTTGAATGGTTGCGCGATTACACAGCTGTTGGCGCCAAGACGCATTCGGGCATTTGGCGTGATCTTGCTGTGCGCAAGCGCAAGACCGAAGCCGAGTCGCAGCTGATGATCATGCCAAAGCTTGCGGCGCAGAAGGGCATCGCGACGCCTGCACTGAATGCCCTGGGCCGGCTGATCAAGGACATTGAGGAAGGCCGCCGCGAACAATCATCGGAAAGTTTCAACGCCCTGCTGGATGCCATTGCTTGAGCGACGCCGTTCTGGAAAGACTGCTCGCTGACCGCACGCAATTCATCGTGCGGCTCGCGGAACTCGTCGCCTGTCCTTCCGTTTCGACTGATCCCGCCTATGCGGATGGCATGGCGGCTGCGCGGCATTGGCTGATCGAGCGCCTGACTACGCTCGGCTTTCAGGACGCGCAGGAAATCGCTGCGGGCGGACATCCCGCCGTCACCGCGCGCTGGCATGGCGCGGGGCGTGGGGCACCAACCTTGCTCGTCTATGGCCATTATGATGTGCAGCCGCCTGATCCCACAGATGCTTGGGACTCAAAGCCGTTTCAACTTACGGCGCGTGATGGCCGGCTTTATGCGCGTGGCGTTTCTGATGATAAGGGACCTTTCCTTTTGGCGGTTGAAACCCTCGGCGCCTTTCTCGCCGTTGAAGGCGCGCTGCCGATCAATGTGACCTTGCTGTTGGAGGGTGAGGAGGAATGCGGTTCCGCCACTCTCGGTGCCCTGCTCACGAAACATCGTGACTTGCTTGCGGCTGACGCGGTCCTTTCCGCCGATGGCGCACGCTGGAGGGCAGATTTACCAACCATGACGGTAGGCACGCGCGGCAATACCGGCATGGAAATCACGCTGCGGAGCGCAGCGAAGGATCTGCACTCCGGGCGTTATGGCGGTGTCGCGCCGAATGCACTGCATGCCATGGCCCGCCTGATTGCCACCTTGCATGATGCGAATAGCGATGTTGCCGTCGATGGTTTCTGGGCCGGCGCCAAGGCAGCTTCGCCCGAACAGCAAGCAGAATTGGCGCGAATCCCCTTTGACGTCGCGCAGCATGATGCGTCCATCGGCATCCTACCAAGCCATCTTGCGCCAGCGCATTTTTTGGAGCGGCTTTGGCTGCGCCCAACACTTGATGTGAATGGCATGTGGGGCGGCTATACCGGTGCGGGCGGCAAGACCGTCATTCCTGCTTTGGCCCATGCCAAGCTTTCCATGCGCCTGGTACCTGGACAGGACCCTGAGCAGGCGCGTGAAGCGGTGGCGCGGCATCTGCGCGCGCATTGCCCCAAGGGCGCTGAGCTTGCCATCACCCATACGCGTGATGGCACTTACGCCTATTCGCTGCCCGCCTCGCATCCCTTGCTACGGGCAGCCGAGTCTGCGCTGGAACGCACCACGGGCCAAAAGCCGCTCCGTGTTCGCATGGGTGCAACGCTGCCACTGGCGGATATCGCGCGTAATGTCGCGGGCATTGATACCATCATGTTTTCTTTCGCGACGGCAGACGAGGATTTTCACGCCCCCAATGAAAATTGGCGCGAGGCTTCCATTGCGGAAGGCTTCGCCGCGTGGGTTGCGCTACTCCGCGAATTGAATGGTGTGAAGCGTACCGCCTTCAACCCAACCGAATAAGGAAACCGTTCCATGGATATCCGTTTTGACAGTGTCACCGTTGCGGTCACGGGTGCCGGGCATGGTTTTGGTCAGGCCATTGCGCGAGGCTTCGCAGCACTTGGCGCTAACGTCTTTGCCTGCGATCTTTCCGCCGCTGAATTGGCAGAAACCGCCAAGGCGCCAGGGGCCATCACCACCGATGCCTTTGACCTGACCGCAAAGGGCGCTGCTGCGGGCTGGATCAAGCGCATTGAAAATACTACCGGCGGTCCCATCGAAATTCTGATTTCCAATGCCGGCGGCGTGCGCGGCCAGGTGATGCGCCCGATCGAGGACATCAGCGATGAAGACTGGCACGCCATCATTGACATCAATTTGCATGCTGCCTTCGCACTTGCGCGCGCCGCCGCACCTGGCATGAAGAAGGCAAGCAAGGGGCGCATCGTTACCATCAGCTCTGGCGCTGGTCTGAAGGCAAGCCTCACCGGCATTCAAGCCTATGGTTCGGCGAAGCATGGTCTTGTTGGGCTGACGCGCCAATTGGCGCGCGAATTCGGGCCATACGGCATTACGGTGAATTCCGTCGCACCTGGCTTCGTGCTTTCCAATCCCTCCAGCATCAAGCAATTCGAGAGCTATGGCGAAGATGGGCAGAAGGCGCTGATCGGCAGGCTGGCTATGCGCCGGCTTGGGGTGGTTGAGGATATCGCTCATGCGGTGATGTTCCTTGCAAGTCCTTATGCGGGTTGGGTGACCGGGCAGGTGCTGTCGGTTGACGGGGGCAATGCGTGATTTCTGTTGTTTGATTGATGAAGGCCGATCCATGGCGGCATGAGGTGTGGCCGCCGCAAGCCTACCAATGCTTGCCGCCGCCTTGACGAACGCTACCATCTGTACCCTGCATCCTGAGCAGCGGATCACTTCACGGCAGTGAGGCGCCCCGCGACCCTGGGCTGACCACTACAGAAAACCTTCGCCCGCACCCCGGAAACGGCCTGAGCGTCCTTCCCCACCGCGCAACAAAAATCAGCCAAAACAGGGCCATGGGGCTGTCTGTCCAGGGCGCTACCATGCGGCGTATTTTGTGAGATTCACAAATTTGATTGAAGCATGAAGCTTGCCGAATGGTAAAAATATGAGTTAATCCATAGAAATATGTTATCAACAAAAATGCTCTTAGAGAAATTATTGATATTTAAGTTAAATTTATTAAGACACTTTTCTGCCTTAATTCGCTATACTCCGCCTATCATTTTGCCTGATTTTTTTGTTTGCAATCTCATCTATCTTCGACTAGGTAATTACTAATGACAACCGCCAAGGCTTTGTCGGCACCCCCGGGCCGGCAAGATGGCGTCGCACTCCAGCGTGCTTTACTGCGGAGTGTTCGCCCCCAAGGGTTTCGTTCTTCCGGGTACACGGCCATTGCGGCCTTTTGGTATTATCTACGCAAAGCGCGCCGCGCCTCGGCCGCGCCGGTTTTGCTATTGGTTGGAATTCTGGCCGCCGGTTGCTCCGACATGCAGAGCCCCGTCACGCAATCGCCCGTGGCACGTGATTCTTCCTCCCCTCGTGCCGCCTGCCTAGTGGCCGCGCGCCAGGCTGAAATCGCCCATGGCGTGCCGGAAGGGCTGCTGACCGCCATCGCGCTCAATGAAAGCGGGCTGCATGCCTATGCGCTCAATCTGCGTGGCCGCGCCTATTTCCCCGACACGCGGGAAGAAGCGCGTCGGTTGCTGACTTCCGCCGGTACGCGTGGCATGGCCGGGTGCTTCCAGATCAATGCCGGCGTGCATGTGGCGCGTGGTGAGGATTGGCCACTTGATCCAAATCGGGCCGCCGATTGGGCCGCGCGCTACCTGGTGCGGCATTATGAAAAACATGGCGATTGGGGACGCGCGGTGCTGCGCTGGCATGGAGCCTCTCCCCGCCAGGCGAATAATCGCATCGTCTGCCGTGTGCATAGCAAGCTGGAAGTGACCGCCCCTGACAGCACACTATTCGCTGATCGCTGCCGCCCCGGTGCTTCGCAATGGGCACGTGTGCGGCAGAACGGCGCGGCCCATCTGGAAGTGGCCGAAGCCGCCGAATAAGCGCGGTGTTTTTAAGGCGCCTGCCGTATCCCCATGGCCAGCGTCCTTTCATCCATGCGCGGCGTATGAGCCAGGCCTTTGCGCAAGCCCCAGGTGTTCAAATACTGCACCAATTGGATCAGCGGTTCTTCTTCCGCATAGCGGGCAATGGCTTCGTGCCAGATCTTCTCCCGCGCCGCGTCATCCAAGGTGGCTGATCCGCGCGCGGCGAACTCGTCAAAAACCGGGCTTGAGAAGCGGGCGTTGTTATTGGCGCCGGTCAGGCGCTGCCGGTCATGCGTGGCAACGGTATTGACTAGGAAGTTGGAAGCCTCCCCGGTGGAACTGCCCCAGGCGCCGATCTGCATGGCGTATTCCACCCGCGCGCGGCGCGGCACAAAGGCGGTCCAGGGCGCGGCATCCACTGCGGTACGGATACCGATCCGCGTCCACATCTGCGCGACAGCTTGGGCGAGCCGCGCATCATTCGGCCAGCGGTCATTGGGAGTGTGCAGCGTGATGCGGAAACCATCCGGGTAGCCCGCTTCGGCCAAAAGCCGCTTGGCGCCATCGGGATCAAAACGCCGCGGCTTCACCGCCGGGTTATAGCCAAAAGTGCCTTCCGGCAGCCATTGCGCGGTCGCCGTCGCCGCGCCTTCCATCACGCGTTCCACCAGCGCATCGCGGTTGATCGCCATGGAAAGCGCGCGCCGCACACGCGCATCCTTCCATGGGTTCACCGGCAAGGGTGTGCCGTTATTATCGGTGATCAGCGGCGTGCCGCCATCGCGCGAATAATCCGGCACCATATAAACGGTGCGAAGGCTCGGCACTTCCGTCACGGTCACGCGCGGATCACGCCTAAGCCGCGCGAGGTCGCTGGTTGGGATTTGTTCGATGATGTCCACATCGCCGGCCAGCAGGGCGGCAGTGCGGGACGCATCATTCAACAAGAACCGCTGATTGGACCGCGCCCAGGGCTCCTTCGGCCCCCAATAGCCATCATGACGCGCCAATTCCACCCGATCGCCGGACCGATAGGACAGCATCCGGTAAGGCCCTGTGCCAATCGCGGCCTTGCCGGAATTGAAATCCTCACTGCTCGCACCCTCTGCCGCGTGGCGGGCGATGATGCAGACGGAAGCAAGGTCAAGCGGCAGCAGCGGATGCGGCGCGCTGGTATGGATGATCAGCGTATGCGCATCAGGTGTTTCAACCTTGGTGATGGCGCGCAGAAACCCGCCAAAGCCCCCTGGGCTATTCGGCACGCCAGCTTGCACGCGGGCAAAGGTGAAGACCACATCATCAGCGGTGAAGGGCTTGCCATCATGCCAGGTCACACCGCGCCTGAGCTTCATTTCCCACACTGTCTCAGACACCACGCGCCAGCTTTCCGCGAGGCTCGGCTGCGGGCGGGCGCGTTCATCGCGTTCCACCAGCCGGTCAAAAATATGATGCGTCAGGGCGTTATTCGGCCCGACATTGTGGAAATGCGGATCAATGGTGGTGACCGGCGCGCCAAGGCCAACCGTCAACGTCTGCGCGCTTGGCGCATTGATCGTAAAGGGCAGCGCAATCAGGGCAGCCAGCAGGGTTTTGGTGGGGGTGTTCATGGTAGCCTCCCGGAAGTTCTTGGACGGAAGGCTAACGCGGGTTCTATGTTCCGCGCCAGAGGCTGTTGCCAAAAAATCCGCAGCCGCCGCAGGGTCACTTCCGCTTGGCAAAAAGGCACAAATACTCCCAAGCCATGGTGGCGGCGGCGAGTGCGGTAATCTCCGCCACATCATAGGCCGGCGCGACTTCGACCACATCCGCACCGCGAAAATCCACCCCCGCCATGCCGCGCAATATCGCCTGAGCCTGCCAGCTCGCGAGGCCGCCAATCTCGGGCGTGCCGGTGCCAGGCGCGAAGCCGGGATCAAGCCCGTCAATATCGAAGGAAAGATAACACGGCCCCGAACCCAGCACATCGCGGATTTGGGAAATCACTGTGGCGATGGGCGCCTGATGCACATCCTGCGCTGAGAGGATCGTCGCCCCCTGCGCGCGGGTCCAGGAATAGTTTTCCGGCCAGGCGGGGGCGCGGATACCCACCTGCACCATGCGGCGCGGCGCGATCAGCCCTTCCTTAATCGCGTGCCAGAACACCGTGCCATGGGCGAAGCGCTGGCCGAAATTATCCTCGCCCGTGTCCAGATGCGCATCGATGTGGAGCAACCCCAGCGGCTCCCCAATGCGCTTTTTCAGCGCGCGCAATAGGGCAAGCGTGATGCTGTGTTCGCCACCAAAGGCGAGAAGATGGGCGAGGCCCGTGGCCTGTTCTTCGATCAGCGCCAAGCTTTTCTCCATATCGCCCAGCGCGATTTCAAATTCGCCAAGATCGGAAAGATCAAGGGATGCGGGCGGCGCGCCGGTGATCGGGTGCCGCCCATCGGTCAACATGCGGGCAGCGGCGCGGATGGCGCGGGGGCCGTCGCGCGCGCCGGCGCGATTGGTGGTGCCGATATCAAGCGGCACGCCAGCAATGCAAAAAGCAGCGCCCCGGTCATGCGGACGGGCGCCGAGGAAGGCATGTGGGGCGGCAAAGGTGATGGGCGCGGACATCGGGATTTACTGCAATCCGACCAGCCCGCCTGTCCAGGGGGCGGGGCGCGGCGTGACACACATCCGCCCGGTGGCGGGACGCTCGGCAAAGTCGTGGCGGAGCGCCATTCGGGCCATTCAGCCCTGCCGTTCCACCATCAGCTTCTTGATTTCACCAATCGCTTCAGCGGGGTTCAGGCCCTTGGGGCAGGTGCGTGTGCAATTCATGATGGTGTGGCAGCGATAAAGCCGGAAGGGGTCTTCCAGATTATCCAGCCGCTCCCCGGTGGCTTCATCGCGTGAATCCGCAATCCAGCGATAGGCCTGCAACAGTACCGCCGGGCCCAGATAGCGATCACCATTCCACCAATAGGACGGGCAGGAGGTTGAGCAGCAGAAGCACAAAATGCACTCCCAAAGCCCATCCAGCTTGGCGCGTTCTTCCTTGGATTGCAGGCGTTCCGCATCAGGCGGCGGGGGGGTGTCTGATTTCAGCCAGGGCTCCACGCTGCGCAGCTGCGCATAAATCTGCGACAGATCCGGCACCAAATCCTTCACCACCGGCATATGCGGCAGCGGGTTGATGCGCACATCACCCTTCACCTCATCAATGGGCTTGAGGCAAGCTAGCGTATTCAACCCATCAATATTCATGGAGCAGGAGCCGCAAATCCCCTCACGGCAGGAACGCCGGAAAGTCAGCGTGCTATCCACCTCATTCTTGATCTTGATCAGCGCGTCCAGCACCATTGGGCCGCATTGTTCAAGGTCAATTTCATAGGTGTCGTTGCGCGGGTTTTCACCGGAATCCGGGTCCCAGCGATAGATCTTGAAATTCTTGACCCTCTTCGCACCAGCCGGCGCCTTATGCGTCTTGCCGGTGCCGACAGTCGAATTCTTGGGAAGCGTGAAAGTGGCCATTGTGCCGGCTCCTAGTAAACGCGCGCCTTGGGGGGGAAGACCTGCACTTCATTGGTCAGCGTGCGCATCTTCACATCGCGATAATCAAGCTTCACCTCGCGCTTGTCATTCACCCAGGCCAGCGTGTGCTTCATCCAGTTATCATCGTCACGCTCGGGGAAATCCTCATGCGCATGGGCGCCGCGGCTTTCCTTCCGCGCTTCCGCGCCAACCACCGTGGTGATCGCATTGCCGATCAGGTTATCAAGCTCCAGCGCTTCTACCAGATCGCTGTTCCAGATCAGGCTGCGATCGGCGATCTTGATATCGTGATAGCTGCCCGCGACCTGCGCCATCTTGTCCACACCTTCCTTGAGCAGTTCTGACGTGCGGAACACCGCCGCATGCGTCTGCATGGTGCGCTGCATGGCAAGGCGAAGTTCGGCCACATTGGTGCCGCCCTTGGCGTGACGCACGCGATCAAAGCGATCCAAGCTAGACTCGCCCGCTTTCGGTGGCAGCGGCGGCTGAGAAGCGCCCGGCTTGATGGTCTCCGCCGCACGATGCGCTGCGGCACGGCCAAACACCACGAGATCGAGCAGCGAATTCGTCCCAAGCCGATTGGCGCCATGGACGGAAACGCACGCCGCTTCACCCACCGCCATCAGCCCCGGCACAACGCGGTCCTGATCCTTCGCGGTCGGGTTCAGCACTTCGGTGTGAATATTCGTGGGAATGCCGCCCATATTGTAATGCACGGTCGGCAGGATCGGGATGGGTTCCTTGGTCACATCCACACCCGAGAAAATCTTGGCGGTTTCCGAAATCCCCGGCAGGCGTTCATGCAGGATCTCGGCGCCCAGATGTTCCAGATGCAGATGGATGTGATCGCGCTGCGGCCCCACCCCACGGCCTTCGCGGATTTCCATGGACATGGCGCGGGAGACAACGTCGCGGCTCGCCAAATCCTTGGCCGTCGGCGCATAGCGTTCCATGAAACGCTCGCCTTCAGAATTGGTCAGATAGCCGCCTTCGCCGCGCGCCCCTTCGGTGATCAGGCAGCCCGCGCCGTAAATGCCCGTCGGGTGGAATTGCACGAATTCCTGATCCTGCAAGGGAAGCCCCGCGCGCAGCACCATCCCGCCGCCATCACCCGTACAAGTATGGGCGGAAGTGCAGGAGAAATAGGCGCGGCCATAGCCACCCGTTGCCAACACCACGCTTTGCGCGCGGAAGCGATGGATGGAGCCATCTTCCAGGCACCAGGCAGTGACGCCGCGGCACACACCTTCATCATCCATGATCAGGTCAAGCGCGATGTATTCAACGAAGAATTCGCAGCCATGCTTCAGGGATTGCTGATAGAGCGTGTGCAAAATGGCGTGGCCGGTGCGGTCAGCAGCGGCACAGGCGCGCATCGCGGGTGTCTTGCCGTAATCCTGCATATGGCCGCCGAAGGGGCGCTGATAAATGCGGCCATCTTCGGTGCGGCTGAAGGGCACGCCGTAATGTTCAAGTTCGATCACCGCAGGGATGGCTTCGCGGCACATATATTCAATGGCGTCCTGATCCCCCAGCCAGTCAGACCCCTTCACGGTGTCATACATGTGCCAGCGCCAATCATCTTCGCCCATATTGCCAAGCGCGGCGCCAATGCCGCCTTGCGCGGCAACGGTATGGCTGCGCGTTGGGAAGACCTTGGTGATGCAGGCGGTCTTCAACCCCGCTGCGCCCATGCCGAAGGTGGCGCGCAGCCCGGCGCCACCGGCACCCACCACCACCACATCATAGGTATGGTCCACAATCCGATAGGCGCCATGGGAAGGCTTGCTGATCGCATTCATTGCTTCATCTCATCCTGCCAGGCGGCGGGGAATACGCCCCAGTCCCGCTTTAAACCTCAACCAAAACTCACAGCGCGATGCGGAGAACACTCAGTGTCGTTGCCAGCCACAAGAGAATGGCAAGCCCATTCACCGCGCAAATCAAGGCGAAGCGCTTGAGTTCACTGCGCACATAATCTTCGATCACCACCTGCAACCCAGACGCCGCGTGATGGAACGCCGCCGTCAGAAACGCGAGCAGCAGGACCGCATTGAGCGTATTGCCGATCCATTCCAGCACAACGACATAGTCGGCGCCCATCAGGCGTGAAAGCGAAAAGATCAACCAGATCGAAAGCGGCAAAAGCGCGATGGAGGTCACGCGCTGCATCCACCAATGATGCGTGCCGCCCTTGGCAGAGCCCATGCCACGCACGCGCCCCAGCGGCGTACGAAGCGAACGGATCGAGGCGCTGTCTTCAGCCATGATGATGCCTCCTCAGATCAGGATCAGCAGGAAGGTGATCACGGAAAGCACCGCGGTGCCGATCACCACCAGGCGGCCGGAACGATAGGCATCTTCCATGGCGAAGCCGCGGCCCGCATCCCAGAACAAATGCCGGATGCCCGCGCAGGTGTGATACCAGGCGGCGACAATCAGCCCGAACAGCGCAATCCATCCCAGGAACGACCCAAAGAACCACTGCGCCGCGCCAAAGGCCACCTGCCCCGTGCCGGCCGCAATCAGCCACCAGGACAGCAGCAGCAAGCCCCCGCACCACGCCACACCGCTGATGCGGTGCAGAATGGACAGCAGACTCGTCATCTGCATCATGTCATAGACTTGCAAATGCGGCGACAAAGGCCGGCGCGTCAGCGTGCCATCGGAACGGCGACCAACCATGGCCGCTTCCCGTGCATCTTTAATCCTTGCCATCAACCCTACTCCAAGGATTCGACTCCGCACTTGGGGCGCGCGGGCGAACTTCTTCGATGCCTTTCTAGGTGGCGTATGCCATAGCGTCAAATCAGCCAAGCACGCACCATATTGGCCCAAAAAGATTGACGAATTGGCCACTGGGGCGCAGTTTCAAAGCCCAATTTGACAGGGGCCTGAGGGCTCATGAGCGCTGCCACTTCCGAAGCCCCAGGGGCCGGCCAGGATACCCGTATCATCGCCCTGATCGGCACGGGGCATTTCCTGTCCCATTTCTACATGCTCTGTCTGCCGCCGCTGTTTCTGGTCTGGCGCCAGGAATTCGGCGCTTCCTATGCCGAGCTGGGCCTTACGGTCGCGTTGATGAGCGGCACCACGGCCCTGTTGCAAACCCCGGTCGGCTTCGCGGTGGACCGCTACGGCGCCAGGCCCTTTCTGGTGGGCGGCACGCTGATCATGGCACTGGCCATCTCGGCCATGGCCTTTGCGCCGGGGGTTTGGGCGCTTTGGTTGCTGGCGATCCTGTCTGGCGTCGGCAATAGCGTGATCCATCCGGCGGATTACGCCATCCTGGCTGGCAGCATCCGGCAGGACCGCATGGGCCGCGCCTTTGCCATGCATACCTTCACCGGCAATCTGGGCTTTGCCCTGGCGCCGCCCATCGTAGCCCTTTTGCTGCTGGTGATGGGCTGGCGAGAGGCACTTTTGCTGCTGGGCCTGCTCGGCGTGCCAGTGGTGGGCGCCATTCTGCTGCAAAGCCGCATCCTGAAGGATCAGGCCAAGCCCAAAACGGCGGACCAGGCCGGGCAGAGCGGGCGCGAATTGCTGCTTTCTCGCCCCATGCTGCTGTTTTTCGCCTTCTTCCTGCTCTCGGCCGCGGCCGGGTCGGGCATTCAGGCTTTTGTCATCACCGTGCTGGGCAAGCTTTGGGCCACGCCCATCGCGACGGCTTCGATGGTGCTGACGGGCTATATGGCCGGCGCCACCGGCGGCACGCTGATCGGCGGCTGGTTTGTGGACCGCGCCAAGGGCCGCGGGATCATGGGTTTTGTCACCATCCTGACGCTTTTCGCCATGGCGATGTTCCTGGTGCTTGGGCTGGTCGCATTGCCGGAAATTGCCCTGCCTGGGGTCGGGCTGCTGGCTGGCCTCGCAATGGGGGCATCGCGCACCCCGCGCGACGTGATGCTGAAGGATGCCTGCCCGCCGGGGCAGATCGGCAAGGTGTTTGGCTTTGTCTCCTCCGGCCTGCCGCTTGGCGGCGCCATCACGCCCGTGCCGCTCGGGTTTCTGATTGATATGGGCTACCCGATCCTGGTGCTGCCGGTGGTGGCGGGGCTGCTGGGGCTTTCGCTGCTTTGCGCCGGTAGTGCGCGGGCCAGCAGCAATGCCGCAAAAACCCGCGCCGTTGCGGCGGAATGAAAAGGGACAGAAAACGGGAGGGCTCCGCCCTCCCGAACCCACCCGCCAAGGGCCGCAAGGCCCTTGGAACCCAGGCTTTAGCATGAGCGCTTTTGATGAAGGGGTCGCGCTATCCTCCTGGATAGCGGTGGCGGTGGTGGCGGCTTCGGGGGCGCTCAGCGCGTCGCGCAAGCAGCTTGATCCGGTGGGCTTCATCCTGATTGCCTGCGTCACGGCCTTTGGCGGCGGCACGCTGCGAGACCTGATTTTGGGAGCGCCAGTGTTTTGGCTGAAGGCGCCAGGGATGGTGCTGCTGGCGGCAGGCGTTGCGCTGCTGGTGTTCTTCACGGCGCATCTGGTCGAACGCCGCTTCCTCGCCCTGCTTTGGGCGGATGCCGTGGGGCTTGGCATTTTCGCGGTGCTCGGGGCCGAAGCCGCCCTGCGTTGGGGTGCCGATCCCTGGGTGGCGATCCTGATGGGCACCATCACGGCAACCGCCGGCGGCATTTTGCGCGACATCATCTGCGCGGAATTGCCGCTGATCCTGCGCCGAGAAATCTACGCCACCGCCGCGGCCTTTGGGGCGGCGGTTTTCGTCGCGCTGATACTCGCCGGGCTGCCGCGCGATATCGCACTCCCCGTTGGTGTGCTTGCCGGTTTCGCGCTGCGCGGCGCGGCCATTCTGCGCGGCTGGTCCATGCCGACCTACAAGGCGCGGCCCGGTCGCGATTACCCGGACGAACGATAGGCAATGTCGCCCTACGCCATCGCGGTTTTATTCACGCTCGCTAGTACAGCCCTTTACGCCCTTGGTTATGCGTTGGCGAAGGTTTTGGCGGAAAGCCTACACCCGTTTGAGATCACCTTTCTGCGTTCCGCCCTGGTGCTGGCTTCCGTCATGGCGCTGACCATGGTGAAGCCCGCACCGCTTGCGACCATCACGTGCATTGCGTTTCCGGCGCGCCCCTGGGCGCAGCGCATGACGGGTGCGATGCTGATCTTTTCCACCACGCTAGGCGTGATTGGCTATTGGCTGGTGCCCATCACGGAAGCGGCGGCACTCGGCTTCACCGCGCCGGTGATCCTGGCCGCGCTTGGTGCAATTTGGCTCAAGGAAGAAGTCTCCGCCCGGCGCTGGATTGCGGTGCTGCTTGGCTTCGCCGGCATGCTGTTGGTGGTGCGCCCAGGCGGCGAGCTATTCACCTGGTATGCGGCGATCCCTGTCGCCTCAGCTTTGTCCTACGCCACCTACCAAGTCATGGCGCGACGCATTCGTGATGTCGCGTCTGCAGAAGACA
>JADCFP010000039.1 GCA_020249465.1 Roseomonas sp.
CGCATTGTTCAAGGCCCAATCATAGGCATCCTCGGCAATGCTCGTAGGCCCTGCAAGGCGCTGGCGAAGCGGCGGGGCGGCAAATAGCCGGAGATGCGCGATGACGCCCGCCTCATCGCCGCCGAAATCTTCACGAAACCAAGTATAAATTGAAGATATGCGCAAGCGCCCATCCGGCAGAACAGTCACGCCGCGCGAGTGATTGACATAGGCGGCGGCAGCGGCATTCAGCTCCGCTTCCAGCGTCGCGGCGCGCCAGACCCTTGGCCAGAGATTGGGGCAGCCGATGGAGGCGCAATTGACAGCGTAGTGCACGCGCGGATCGCGAAAGAAGGGCCGCATCGTGGCGTGTTCGATATCATCAAGCGACATGCGCTTGCCTTCCACGGTCACAAGCCGCGTGCGCCAAGGGCCGATATAGCCTTTGGGGTCGAAGGGCACACCTGATGAACGGATGTCGCGAATGGACCGTACCGGATAGCGTTCCAGCACGACCTTGAGTGTCAGCGCATTATAAAGATTGGCCCAATAGGCGAAGGCTTCAGGCCGCGCCATGCGGGACGGGCTGCGCGTTGCAGCCTCAGTGATCCAGGCATCAAGCGCGCGCATATCCTCGCCTGAAGCTTTCAGTGCAGCGTAACGCACGCGCGTCACGCCAGCAGGCGGTTCGATGACATAACGTGCCAGCAAGGCGCCAAGGCTCGCGTCAGGATTGGCGGCGGCGCGGCGGAGCGGCAGTGCGGCGAAGGCAAGCGCGCCAAGCGCGCGACGAGTTGGCATGATCGCGGTCCTAAGATTTCGCAAGCCGCGCCTTGAGCGGAATGGCAGCGAGTGACAGCAAGGCAAGCCCGATCAGGGCGCCGAGGATCTCAGGCGTCAGCACGGAACCGACATCAAAATCACCCCCCTGCGCCAGCACATCGCCAAGCCCCGCACCGGCCAGGCTGAACACCGCCGTGCCCGGCAGAATGCCAATGGCCGTCGTGATGACGTAGATGGGCAGGCGCACACCAACAAAGGCTGGCACCAAATTGACGAGAAAGAAGGGAAACAGGGGCACCAGGCGCAGCACCAGCAGATAAGAAGCGGCATTACGGCGAATACCCTCGCCCAAGGCGCGCGCCTTGGGGCCCATGCGGTCCAGCGCATCGGCGCCAAAAATGCGTTGGGCAAACAGGAAAATCAGCGTGGCACCAATGGTGGCGCCAAGGACCGTCAGCGCCGTACCCATGATGGCGCCGAACAGAAACCCGCCGGCGAGCGTGATAAACACCGCGCCTGGTACCGAGAACGCGACCGCCACCACATAAAGCGAAACATAGGCGCCGGCAGCGAGCAGCAGATTGGCCGCGACGAAAGCCGCCAGTGCTTCGCGATGCCGCGCCAGCGTTTCCAGCGAAAGCTGATCCGAAAGCCCGGTGGACCGCAGCATGATCAGGATCGCCACCACGCCAAGCGCCACCCAAAGCCGCCGGTTGCGCAGAAGGTTCTTGAGTTTCATGGCGCCTTCCCCGTCACGGCAACCAACGCTGCAGCAGCCCAACCAGGCGCCGCGTGCGCGCGCTGAAAAGGCTCGGCGTATAAAAACTGCCTGCGGCGCGTTTGGAAATCTCCGACACGGTCGGGTAGGGCGCGATCATCGAAGCAATGGCGCCGATTTTCATTTTCTGCTGAATGGCCAGTCCCCAAACGCCGATCAGCTCGCCAGCGCGTGGGGCGAGGATCGTGGCCCCCAGAATGCGCCCGCGCGGCCCCAAGATGATTTTTGCAAGCCCTTCGGTTGCGCGTTCCGCCTGGGCGCGGTCATTGCCGGCAAGCGGTTGCAGCAATGTCGCGACATGATGCCCAGCCTCCCGCGCGGCTGCTTCCGTCAGGCCGATATGCGCCAATTCCGGATCGGCATAGGTCACCCAGGGCAGCGCGGCATAATCAACCTTGGCCGGCAGGCCAAACAACGCATTCCGGATGACAATGCCCGCGTGATAGCCGGCAATATGGGTAAATTGTGGGCCACCCGAGACATCGCCTATCGCAAAGACGCGCCGATTGCTGCTGCGCAGGCGTTGGTCAACCGTGATGCCGCGCGGCGTCACTTCAATGCCGGCGGCTTCAAGCCCAAGCCCGGCGGTATTGGGTTTGCGCCCGGCCGCGACCAGCAAATGCGACCCTTGCACCAGCACGGTGCCAGCATTGCCGCGCAATTCCAGTTCAACACCTGCGCCAGCGTTGCGCGCCGCCACTACCTCAATACCCTCATGCAGGGTGATGCCTTCGCGGATCAGAGCATCGCGCAGGATCGTCACCGCCTCTGGCTCATCGCGGGGCAGGATGGCGGCGCGTTCAACCAAGGTGACGCGGGCGCCCAGGCGGCGAAAGGCTTGCGCCATTTCAATCCCAATCGGTCCCCCGCCCAGGACCAGCAAATGGTCCGGTCTTTCTTTCAGACCGAAGATGGTTTCATTGGTTAGGTAGGGGATATCGCCAAGGCCAGGCACTGGCGGAATGGCAGCGGAAGACCCCGTTGCCACGACAAAACGGCGCGCCCGAATGCGCTGGGCACAGGCCTGGACTTCAGCCGGCCCTGTGAAGCTTGCTGCCGCCTGAATGACGGTGACGCCAAGGCCTTCAAAGCGTTCCACACTGTCATGCGGGGCGATGGCGGCGATGACGCCCTGCACATGCGCATGAACCTTGGCGAAATCCACGACGGGTTCGTGGCTTGCGATGCCGAACTGGCCAGAATGGCGCTGGGCATGGGCCGCATGTGCTGCGGCCAGCATCGCCTTGGACGGTACGCAGCCGGTATTGAGGCAATCGCCGCCCATCAGGTGCTTTTCAATCAGCACAACAGAAGCGCCCATCTGAACCGCACCGGCGGCAACCGAAAGCCCGCCCGACCCCGCACCGATGATGCAAAGATCCGCGTGCAGAACGCCATCGCGCAGCACCGGGCGGCGCGCGGCAAATCCAGAGGGTGGCGATGAAGCAGTCACGCGATTGAACCTTTCCGAGTTGGACCGCCTTTCGCTGGGGGGCGCGCGAAGGTTACACTCCGCCCTAGCCTGCCTATTAGATTGATTGAGTTTCCCCAGCCGCCCAATGCGTCAGCAATGCACGCGTATGTCGCGCCGGACTACCTTTCACCAAGACGCCAGGAAAGGGCGCCTGCCTACTAAACTCAGCCTTCAAGCGCTGAAGATCCTCGGCCATATCCACATCATACCATTCATGCAGCAGGTGCACCCGAAGTCCGATCTGGGCTGCGCGCTCACATGTGGTGGATAGAACCGCTGGCGTGCTCCAAGCGACATTCCGGAATAAGTCCCGATGAAAGTGCTTGAGTCCAATGAGATAATAGCCACCATCCAGCGAGGGACCGAGGACAACGCGATCACCATCAGCGCGCAGTGCATTCATGGCTTCTTCGATCAAAACACCTGGCAGGCTCGGGCTGTCACTATTCATGAAAATAACGCCTTCATGCCCAGCCTTGAGCAGTGACTCGAGACTTATCTCCAGCACCTGCCCAACATCATCGGCCTCGCGCGGGATGAGTTCCCAATCAGGGGTGAGGAGTTCGCGCAGCGCCGCTTCAGTACCGGCGGGGCTGAACAGGGCATAGCATTGCCGCGAAAGCGAAGCAGGCAATGCGGCCAAGGTTTCCGCGATATCGCGGATGAAACAGGCAGAGAGTTGGGCCGTTCGAACCTGCCCGAGCAACGGCCATAGCCGTGACTTGCCGCGCCCGATGGCGGGGGTTTTGCAGACAAGCGCAATGGCAATGCTTGGCGTCATCATTCCGGGAGGACCAGTAGGATCTCCTATACGTGGCGTTGAGCGCATAGGTTACACACGGCGAAGCCAGAAAAACTATGGCGCCACTTTTGACAGTTTTGACCCAAGGTGCGGTGTCCTGAATACTTCAGGCAATGATGAAGCCTAGTATGGCCGTTACACCTTCCAGTTGGGAGCGAATAGCGAAACGCTGTTACTATTGCCCATAGTTGGACCAGCCCCCAATTCGACCGGACACCTGGCGTAACCGTGAGGGCCTAGGTGTAAGCCTAGGCATACGCCTATGTCGAAGCCCATTGAGCGTGTTGAAATCATCACCGGCATTCAGCGCCGTCGGCGCTATACTGCCGAGGAAAAGGTGTGGCTGGTCGAACGGACCATGCAGCCTGGCATGACGGTTTCAGCCGTTGCCCGGCTTTATGGCGTCGCCCCAAGCCTGCTGTTTCAGTTGAGGCGCCGCATGAGCGAAGGTGGGCAAGAAGCCGTCAGGGCCGATGAGGAGGTCGTTCCCCTGAGCCGCGTCCGCGAGCTTGAAAACCGTGTCCGCGAACTGGAACGCCTGCTTGGCCGCAAGACCATGGAAACCGAAATCCTGCGCGAGGCCCTGGAAGCCGCACGCCCAAAAAACACGCGTGGCACTTGCCATCGCCGCCTCGGGACGCTTCCCGGTGAAGGCCGTCGCTGCAACGCTCGGCGTGGCCAGGTCCAATCTGGTCGAGCAACTCCGGCGCCCCAAGCGCCCTCAGCGCGGCCCCTATCGGCGTGCGGAGGATGAAGCCGTACTGGCCGAAATACGCGCCATCACCGATGCCCACCCCACCTATGGCTATCGCCGCGTCACGGCCTTGTTGAACCGGGCAAGGCGCAATGCAGGCGTGCCACAGATCAATCACAAGCGCGTCTTTCGGCTCATGCGCCTCTCTTCAATGCTTTTGCGGCCCCATACCGGCAGGCGCCCCATTCGCGCTCATGAGGGCAACGTCATCGCGGCTGCCTCCAATCAGCGCTGGGCGTCCGATGGCCTTGAGATCCCTTGCTGGAACGGCGAGGTGGTGCGCATCGCCTTCGCGATCGACACCCATGACCGCGAAATCATTACCTGGGTCGCCACCCATGGCGGTGGCATTTCCGGCGAGATGATCCGCGACATGATGCTTGACTGCGTCGAGCGCCGGTTCAACGCGCTCCGCGCCCCGTTTCCTGTCCAATGGCTCACCGATAATGGCTCCGCCTATACCGCCACCGAAACCACGGACTTCGCCGCAGCCCTGAACCTCGTTCCATGCTTCACGCCGGTCCGCAGCCCGGAGAGCAACGGCGTCTGCGAGGCCTTCGTCAAAACCCTAAAACGCGACTATGCCCGCGTGAACCCAAGGCCAGACGCCATCTCCGTACTCAAGCAGCCGCCAGCTTGGTTCGAGGATTACAATAACATCCACCCGCATTCAGGCTTGCGCATGCGCTCGCCACGTGAGTTCATAGCAAGCCAATTATCCAACCAAGCCAAGTGTCCAGTTTGATGGGGGCAAGTCCAACTACCTTGACGGCTACAATACCAAGCGGCCCCATCAGGGGCGCGGCATGAATGGGCGCTTGCCCATCCGCGCATTCAACGAGGGCATGCCCAAAACCAGCAACACGGAGGTGACCAGCCAGATAAAAACTGCCAAACTCAAAGCCGCCTGAGGCCCGCTTCAAATGAAGTCA
>JADCFP010000004.1 GCA_020249465.1 Roseomonas sp.
CACCGGCCCAGCCGCAGCGCCGCCCCGCACCGCGCCAGGAAGGTACGCCTGTTGCGACCGCAGTTGGCAATGTGGATGTGCTCGCCCGGCAGGCCTTGGTGGTGGATTTCGAAACCGGTGCCACGCTGCTTGAGAAGAACGCTGATGAGCGCATGCCGCCTTCCAGCATGTCCAAGCTCATGACCATGTATGTGGTGTTTGATCGCTTGAAGCAGGGCCGGCTGCAAATGGATCAGATGCTGCCCGTCAGTGAACGCGCCTGGCGCATGGGCGGGTCCAAGATGTTTGTGGATATCGGCCAGCAGGTGCGGGTTGAAGACCTGATCCGCGGCGTGATTGTGCAATCGGGCAATGATGCCTGCATTGTGCTGGCCGAGGCGATTTCCGGCAGCGAACAGCAATTCGCCGAACTGTTGAACGAAACTGGTCGCCGCATTGGTCTGACCAACAGCAATTTCCGCAACAGCACCGGCTGGCCTGACCCGGAACACCGCATGACAGCGCGTGATCTTTCCATCCTGGCGCGGCGGCTGATTACGGATTTCCCAGATTATTACCGCTTCTACAATGAACGCAGCTTCCGTTTTAGCAATATCAGCCAGGATAACCGCAACCCTTTGCTGGCGCGTGTGCCAGGCGCGGATGGGCTGAAGACCGGCCATACGGAAGAAGCGGGTTATGGGCTGACAGGCAGCGCAATCCGCGACGGGCGGCGCGTGATCCTTGTGGTGAATGGCCTACCCAGCATGCGGGCGCGGGCCGAGGAAAGCGAACGCTTGATGGAATGGGCCTTCCGCGAATTTGAAGCCGTCACGCTGTTTCGCGCGCAGGATACGGTGCAGGATGTGCCGGTTTATCTTGGCGAACGGCGCACCGTGCCGATGGTTGGTGGGCGCGATATCACGCTGACTTTGCCTCGGCGGTGGCGCGACAGGCTTGAAGTGCGCGTGCGCTATCAGGCGCCGTTGACCGCACCTGTCATGCGCGGGCAGACCATTGGCGAATTGCAGGTGGCAGGGCAGGGGGTGCCGACGCTTTCCGTGCCGCTGGTCGCTGGGGCGGATATCGAAAAACTAGGGCTTTTGCCGCGCATTCCGGCGGTGATCGGGCGCTGGGTCTCCGGCGCCTGAAGCATTCATGGCACGGGGCTATTTCATCACGCTTGAAGGCGGCGAGGGCGCTGGGAAATCCACCCAGGCGCGGCGCTTGGCCGCAGCGCTTGCGGCGGCTGGTGTGCCTGTATTGCGTACGCGCGAACCCGGCGGCGCGCCGGGGGCAGAGCGTATTCGTGATTTGCTGCTCTCGCCAGGTTCCTGGGACAGTCTGACGGAAGCCATGTTGCATTTCGCCGCGCGGCGGGAACATGTGGTGCGCTCCATCCGCCCCATGCTGGAAGCGGGCGCCTGGGTGATTTGCGATCGTTTTGCGGATTCCACACTGGCCTATCAGGGGGCGGGGCAGGGGCTTGCCTATGAAACCTGGGCGCGGCTTTGTGACCTGACTTTGGAAGGCTTGAAGCCGGACCTGACGCTCATCCTTGATCTGCCCGTCGAAGCAGGTCTGGCGCGGGCAGCGGGGCGCAGTACAGCGGATCGCTACGAAAGACTCGGCGCTGATTTCCATGCGCGCATTCGCGCTGGCTTTGCCGATATTGCGCGACGTGAACCGACACGCTGCGTGGTGCTGGATGCGGCGCAGAATGCTGAAGCGGTTTATGCTTCCATCACCGAAACCCTGCGCCAAAGGCTGGGCGCAAAGCTGTGAGCCTGCCGGAACCGCGCGCCAATCCTGAACTTTTTGGCCATGAAAGCGCCGCGGCAACCATGGCAGAGGCAGCACGTTCTGGCCGGCTGCATCACGCCTGGTTGATCACTGGCCCGGCAGGTATCGGCAAGGTGACGCTCGCTTGGCGCTTCGCGCGCTGGCTGCTGGCTGGCATGCCGGATGCGCCCCAGGGCAAGCCGCCCCTGCATCTGGATGCAACCCATCCCGTGTTTCGCCGTGTCGCCGCCGATAGCCATGCCGATCTGCTGACGATTGATGCCGATACCTTGCGCGGGGAGCGCAAGCGCAATGACATCAATGTGGAAGCCGCGCGCCTCATTCCCGGCTTCATGACCCTGACAGCGGCTGAAGGCGGCTGGCGCGTGGTGGTGGTGGATGGCGCGGAGACGATGAACCTGCAGGCGCAGAACGCCATTCTGAAAGTGCTGGAAGAACCGCCCGCGCGCGCCATTCTGCTGTTGGTTTCCTCGGCCCCCACACGGCTTTTGCCAACCATCCGCAGCCGGTGCCGCCGGCTTGATCTTTTTCCGCTGGCTGAGTCTGAGATGGCTCCGCTGCTGAAAGAGCTTTTGCCGGATTTGCCTGCGGCAGATCGGACAAAACTCGCGGAAATGGCGGAAGGCTCACCGGGCCGTGCCATGCAACTGGCCGAAGGTGATGGGCTGGAATTGCAGGCTTTGGTGGAAGAATGCCTGAGCAGCCTGAAGCGCCCTGACCCCGCGCGTCTGCATGTGCTGGCGGATCGGTGTGCTGCGGATCGCAGCGGGGCGCAATTCACCACCTTTATGGGGCTGCTGCGCGGGCGGATTTCAGCGGGGCTCCGCCAGGCCGCGCGGGGTGAGGCCGCGCCCGGCTGGATCACCGCCCATCCGCTTGCCGCTTGGCCCGCGCTGTGGGATAGGCTCGGCCGCCTCGTGGATGAGACAGAAAAGCTGAATATGGACCGCAAACAGGCGGTGCTGACCGGGCTTTCCTGGCTTTCAGCCTGAATTTTCAATCCTAGGCCGAAAAAGATGAAACAGACGCGCTACGTCACCACGCCGATCTATTACGTCAATGACAAGCCGCATGTGGGCCATGCCTATACCTCGGTCGCGGCGGATGTGCTGGCGCGTTGGTGGCGGCTTCAGGGCCATGAGGTATTTTTCCTGACCGGCACGGATGAGCATGGCCAGAAGGTGGAAAAGGCCGCGCGCGATGCGGGCATGGACCCGCAAGCTTTTACGGATCGCGTGAGCCAGCATTTCCGCGACCTGACTGGCACCCTCGGCCTTTCCAATGATGATTTCATCCGCACGACGGAAGCGCGCCACAAGGCTGCCTGTTCGGCGCTTTGGGACGAATTGGCGCGGCGCGATGAAATCTACCTTGGCCATTATGAGGGCTGGTATGCCGTGCGCGATGAGGCGTTTTACGGCCCGGATGAACTCACGGAACGCGATGGCGTGAAATACGCCCCATCAGGCGCGCCGGTGGAATGGGTGCGGGAGCCTTCGTACTTTTTCCGCCTGTCCAAATGGCTGCCGGAATTGCTCCGCCGGTTTGATCTGCCGGAAGGCCATCCGGAGCGGATTGATGTGCAGCCCGAAGCGCGGCGCAATGAAGTGCGCGCCTTTGTGCAGCAGGGGCTCAAGGATTTTGCCGATAAGCCGGAAAAGCTCGATATTTCCATCTCGCGCACCAGCTTCACCTGGGGCGTGAAGGTGCCGGGCGATGAAGCCCATGTGATGTAT
Source organism: Roseomonas sp. (assembly GCA_020249465.1). Taxonomy (GTDB): domain Bacteria; phylum Pseudomonadota; class Alphaproteobacteria; order Acetobacterales; family Acetobacteraceae; genus Neoroseomonas. Next base: position 3,519 of record JADCFP010000004.1, read on the forward strand.
GTCTGGCTGGATGCGCTGACCAATTACATCACTGCGGCCGGTTATCCGGACACAAGCGCTGAGCGTTGGAAATTCTGGCCGGCCAGCGCGCATTTCGTCGGCAAGGATATTGTGCGCTTTCACACCATCTATTGGCCGGCCTTTTTGATGGCGGCGGGGATTGCACCGGCGAAGCGGGTGTTTGCCCATGGTTGGTGGACGATTGAGGGGCAGAAAATGTCCAAGTCCCTCGGCAATGTGATTGATCCGGTGGCCTTGGTCGCGGAATACGGGCTTGATCCGCTGCGCTATTTCCTGCTGCGCGAAGTGCCCTTCGGTTCGGATGGTGATTTTTCGCGGAAGGCTTTGGCCAATCGGCTAAATGGCGAATTGGCCGATGCGCTGGGCAACCTTGCCAATCGCACGCTTTCCCTGATTCAGCGCAATTGTGAGGGTAAGTTGCCCGCAGAAGCGCAAGTGACCGAGGCAGAAAAGGATTTATTCCAATACCTTGATCTGCTGAATATCGAAGTATCGACAAATATCGAGGCTCAATCCTTTCATCTGGCGTTAGAGCATGTTTTCCGCGCAGTTCGTACGGCGAACAGTTACATTACCGCGCAAGCGCCTTGGGCCTTGAAGAAGACTGACCCACCACGCATGGAGGCGGTGCTACGCCATCTGCATTCGGTTCTGCGTCGGGTTGCAACAATGCTGCAGCCCTTCATGCCCGGCACCATGGCCGCCTTGCTCGATCAACTCGGCGTGCCAGCCGATGCGCGTGATCTGGCCGCGCTCGCCACCCCCTTGCCCGGCGGCACCGCCTTGCCACCGCCAAGCCCGCTCTTTCGCAAGATCGAGATCGAGGCCACCTGATGCTGGTGGATAGCCATTGCCACCTCGATTATTATGTCGAGGCGGAGATTGACGATGTCATCGCTCGCGCGCGGGCAGCCGGCATTGGCCGCATGGTCACCATCGGCACGCGCTTCGCCCAGGCGGAACAGGTCAAGGCGCTGACCGAACGCTTTGACTGCGTCTGGGGCATCGTTGGCATCCATCCGCATAACGCCGGGGAAGGCCCGCTACCGGGTCCCGAAGCGCTGGCTAAGCTTGCGGATCATCCGCGCATCATCGGGCTTGGCGAAAGCGGGCTGGATTACTTTTACGACAAGGCGCCGCGCGACGCGCAGGCAGAGAATTTCCGCAACCATATCCGCGCCGCGCAGCTTACGGGCCTGCCGCTCGCGATCCATGCCCGCCAGGCGGATGAGGATATCGCCGATATCCTGGCCGAAGAACGCGAGAGGGGCGGGGCCTTTCCCTTCCTGCTGCATTGCTTCAGCAGCGGCCGGGCTTTGGCCGAACGCGCCGTGGCCATAGGGGGGTATGTGTCCTTCTCCGGCATTCTGACCTTTCCGAAAAGCGAGGAATTGCGCGACATCGCGCGTGACATCCCCGCCGATCGGCTGCTGGTGGAAACCGATGCGCCCTACCTCGCACCCGTGCCCTTCCGCGGCAAGCGCTGTGAGCCCGCCATGGTGTCCCATACCGCCAAGGTGCTGGCTGGGGTGCGCGGGATGGAAATTGCGGCGCTTGAGGCGCTGACGACGCGTAATTTCGAGACTCTGTTCCAGAAGGCGCGTTGAGACTTGGTCTCGGTCACGATTCTCGGCTGTGGTGGTTCGGCCGGGGTGCCGCTGATTGGTGGGGCCGATGGAAGGGGCGATTGGGGCGCCTGTGATCCCACCCAACCACGGAATCGGCGGACACGCTCCTCGATCCTGATCGAAGGCGATGATGGGCAAAGGCTGCTGGTGGATGCGGGGCCGGATATGCGTGCCCAATTCCTGGCCGCCGGGATCGGGGCGGTGGAGGCCATCCTATTCACCCATCACCACGCCGATCACGTCATGGGTACGGATGAAACCCGCGTGCTGAACCGCATTACGGGCAAGCCTCTGCCCATATATGGCATGGCAAGAACGCTGGATAACCTCAAGCAACGCTTCGATTATGCCTTCCTGCCCGCGGTCGGCCCCTGGTTTTTTCGCCCTGCACTTGAAGCGCATGAGGTAACCCCTGGCGAAACCAGGGAAATTGCCGGGCTGCCCCTTACGCTGTTCAGCCAGGATCATGCAGTGATGGAAACCCTGGGGTTTCGAATCGGTGGCTTCGCCTATTCCACGGACCTGGTGCGCCTGCCAGCAGAAAGTTTGGCGCTTCTTCACGATCTGGATACCTGGGTTGTGGGATGCTTCCAGCGTGCGCCCCATAAGGTGCATGCGAATCTGGATCAGGTGCTTGAATGGGTGCGCGTTTTGCAGCCGCGACGGACGGTTTTAACCCATATGGGCAGCGATTTGGATTATGGCTGGCTCCGCCGCACCCTGCCGCCGGGGATCGAGCCCGGGTATGATGGCATGGTGTTGCAACCGGGCGCTGCGCCTGGGCGTTGACCCGGGCGGGAAAATGGGCGCATGGGATTTGCGCTGTCCTGCCGCCGCACCACATGCGGGGTCAGGCAAAAGTGACGAAGAGCGGCCCGCTTGCCGCGAAAGGATGAGATGATGATCAGGGATCGTGACCCGGTTGATGTTTACAACAACACCTTGGTACCCATGGTGGTCGAACAGACCGCGCGTGGCGAGAGGGCCTTTGACATCTATTCCCGTCTGCTCAAGGAACGCATCATCTTCCTGACCGGGCCGGTTTTTGACCAGGTATCCTCCCTGATCTGCGCCCAGCTGCTGTTTCTGGAAAGCGAAAACCCCAACAAGGATATCGCCTTCTACATCAATAGCCCGGGCGGCGTGGTTTCATCCGGCCTCGCGATGTATGACACCATGCAATATATCCGCAGCCCCGTGAGCACGGTGTGCATCGGGCAGGCGGCCTCCATGGGGTCATTGCTGCTCTGTGCCGGCGCCAAGGGCAAGCGCTATGCCCTGCCCAATAGCCGCGTGATGGTGCACCAGCCCTCTGGCGGGGCGCAGGGTCAGGCGACTGATATCGAAATCCAGGCGCGCGAAATTCTCAAGCTTCGTCAAAGGCTTAATGAGATTTACGTGCACCACACCGGCCAGCCGATTGACGCCATTGAACGCAAGCTGGAACGCGACAGCTACATGTCGGCAGAAGAGGCGCGGGATTTTGGCCTGGTGGATCACGTGGTTGAAAAGCGGCCAGTGCCCGCCGCGGATGCCGCGCCGGCATGATGACTGACGCCGCCGCCCGGCTGTGCTTTCCCCGGCAGGCTTCGGGGAGTATGATGTGTGAATCGCGGCCCGCAAATCGCGGCCGCATGGAGACGGTATGAGCAAGTCCGGCGATTCCAAGAATACCCTCTACTGCTCCTTCTGCGGGAAATCCCAGCATGAGGTCCGCAAGCTGATCGCTGGGCCAACGGTCTTTATTTGCGATGAATGCGTGGAACTCTGCATGGATATCATCCGTGAAGAGCATAAGACGCATATGGTGAAGTCACGCGATGGCGTGCCGACACCGAAGGAAATCTGCAAGGTTCTGGATGATTATGTGATTGGCCAGGAACACGCCAAGCGCGTGCTGTCAGTCGCGGTGCATAATCACTACAAGCGGCTAGGGCAGGGCGGTAAGGGTGCGGATGTTGAGATTGCCAAATCCAACATCATGCTGGTCGGGCCAACCGGTTCGGGCAAGACGCTGCTGGCGCAGACGCTGGCCCGCATTCTTGATGTGCCCTTCACCATGGCGGATGCCACCACCCTCACCGAAGCCGGCTATGTCGGTGAGGATGTCGAGAATATCATCCTCAAGCTGCTGCAAGCCGCTGATTATAATGTGGAACGCGCCCAGCGCGGCATTGTCTATATTGATGAAGTGGACAAGATCAGCCGCAAATCGGACAATCCTTCCATCACGCGCGACGTGAGCGGTGAGGGTGTGCAGCAGGCGCTGCTCAAGATCATGGAAGGCACGGTCGCTTCCGTGCCGCCGCAGGGCGGGCGCAAGCATCCGCAGCAGGAATTCCTGCAAGTGGATACATCGAACATCCTGTTCATTTGCGGCGGCGCCTTTGCCGGGCTTGAAAAGATCATCGGTGCCCGCGGCAAGGGTTCGGGCATTGGCTTCGGCGCCGAAGTGCGTGACCCGGATGAGCGCCGCACCGGCGAAATCCTGCGTGAGGTGGAGCCCGAGGATTTGCTGAAATTCGGCCTGATCCCGGAATTCATTGGCCGCCTGCCCGTGGTGGCAACGCTGGAAGATCTGGACGAAAAGGCGCTGATCGAAATCCTGACCAAGCCCAAGAATGCGTTAGTCAAGCAATATGGCCGCCTGTTTGAAATGGAAGGTGCCAAGCTCTCCTTTACCGAGGATGCGCTGCGCGCTGTCGCCAAGCGGGCCATTCAACGCAAGACCGGCGCGCGCGGCCTGCGTTCGATCATGGAATCCATCCTGCTGAATACCATGTTCGAATTGCCCGGGCTTGAGACGGTGGAAGAGGTTGTTGTGAATGGCGAAGTGGCCGAAGGCCGCGCCCAGCCGCTATTCATTTATGGCGAACGCGCCGCAGAGCAAACCTCCGCGTGAGGTGAATTTGTCAAGGGCTTGTGGCGGCACGCGCTAACGCCAAAATATGCCGCCAGACGCCCCGCCTGAGCCGCCCTTGGGCAGGCCGGGTGCCGACTGTCCATAGTGAGGTCACATGACTGAAACATTGCGTGGCGATATCCTTCCTGTTCTGCCGTTGCGGGATATCGTTGTATTTCCGCATATGATCGTACCGCTTTTCGTGGGCCGGGAGAAATCCGTGCGCGCCCTGGAAGCGGTGATGAAGGATGACAAGCAGATCCTGCTGGTCGCCCAAAAGAATGCCGGCCAGGATGATCCGGGTGCGGATGATCTGTTCCAGATCGGCACAATTTCCACGGTGCTACAGTTGCTGAAGCTGCCCGATGGCACGGTGAAGGTGCTGGTCGAAGGCGGGCGGCGTGCGCGCGTGGCGGGCTATAAGGAAACCTCGCCCTATTTCGAAGCCTTTGTCGAAAAGATCGAAGAAGCGCCGGTTGAAGGGCGTGAGACGGAAGCGCTGGCGCGCACCGTGGTCGCGCAGTTTGAACAATACATCAAGCTGAACAAGAAGATCGCGCCCGAGGTGCTGGTTTCGGTCAATCAGATCGAAGATGCATCGAAGCTGGCGGATACCATTGCTTCGCATCTGGGCCTCAAAATCCCGGAAAAGCAGGAATTGCTGGAACTGCCTTCTGTCGCTGCACGGCTCGAGAAGGTCTTCGCCCATATGGAAGGCGAGATCGGCGTGTTGCAGGTTGAAAAGCGCATCCGCAGCCGCGTGAAGCGGCAGATGGAAAAGACGCAGCGCGAATATTACCTGAACGAACAGTTGAAGGCGATCCAGAAGGAGCTTGGTGAAGGCGAAGACGGCAAGGACGAAATCGCCGAAATCGAAGCCAAGATCAAAGCCACCAAATTCTCCAAGGAAGCGCGCGAAAAGGCCCTCGCTGAGGTCAAGAAGCTCCGCAGCATGAGCCCGATGAGCGCGGAAGCGACGGTGGTGCGCAATTACCTGGATTGGATGCTGTCCATCCCCTGGAAGAAGCAAAGCCGGGTGCGCAAGGATATCGTGGCGGCGGAGAAGGTTCTCGATGCCGATCACTATGGTCTTGAGAAGGTCAAGGAACGGATCATCGAATATCTGGCGGTGCAGTCCCGTTCACCCAAGATTCGCGGTCCGATCCTGTGCCTGGTGGGGCCGCCTGGCGTCGGCAAGACCTCACTCGGCAAATCCATCGCCAAGGCGACGGGGCGTAATTTCGTGCGCATGTCCTTGGGCGGCGTGCGGGATGAAGCCGAGGTGCGCGGCCATCGCCGGACCTATATCGGGTCCATGCCCGGCAAGGTCATTCAGGGGATGAAGAAGGCAAAGACCTCCAACCCGCTTTTCCTGCTGGATGAAATTGACAAGCTGGGTGCCGATTGGCGGGGTGACCCTTCTTCCGCATTGCTGGAAGTGCTTGACCCCGAACAGAACAGCACCTTCGCCGATCACTACCTGGAAGTGGATTATGATCTTTCGGATGTGATGTTCGTGACCACGGCGAATTCGCTTCGCATGCCGCAGCCCTTGCTGGATCGCATGGAGATCATTCGCATCCCCGGCTATACGGAAGATGAGAAGGTTGAAATCGCCAAGCGCCATTTGATCGCGAAGGTAAGCGAAGCGAATGGGCTGAAGGACGGCGAATGGACGCTGGCTGATGCCGCCATTCGTGACTTGATCCGCTATTACACGCGGGAAGCTGGCGTGCGTAACCTGGAACGCGAAATCGCGGGCCTGGCGCGCAAGGCGGTGAAGGAGATTGTCTCCAAAAAGGCAAAGAAGGTCGCGATCACGCCCAAAAACCTTGAGAAATTCGCCGGTGTCCGGAAATTCCGCTACGGCGAGGCCGAGGCCGAGGATATGGTCGGTGTTGTCACTGGCCTCGCATGGACCGAAGTGGGTGGCGAGATCCTCACCATCGAATCCGTGCTGCTGCCCGGTAAGGGCAATGTGAAGCAGACCGGCAAGCTTGGCGATGTGATGCAGGAAAGTGTCTCCGCCGCCATGTCCTATGTGCGCAGCCGCTCAACCAGCTTCGGCATCAAGCCGACGCTGTTTGAAAAGCGCGATCTGCATGTGCATGTGCCTGAAGGGGCAACGCCGAAGGACGGGCCTTCTGCCGGTATTGCCATGGCGACCAGCATTGTCTCCGTCCTCACGGGCATTCCGGTCCGGCGCGATGTTGCCATGACCGGGGAGATTACGCTGCGCGGGCGCGTCTTGCCGATTGGCGGGCTCAAGGAAAAGCTGCTGGCCGCGATGCGGGCCGGCATCAAGACCGTTTTCATTCCGAAGGAGAATGAGAAGGACCTGGCCGATATCCCGGAAAGCGTGAAGAAGGGCCTGGAGATCAACCCGGTATCCCATGTGGATGAGGTGATCATGCGCGCCCTGGCTCGTAAGCCCGAGGCAATCACCTGGGAAGAACCGGTCGAAGCGCCGCCGCAAAAGCCCGAATCGGCAGCCGGCGCCGCGCTGCCACACTAACCGGGCGAGAGCGGTCCTTCTGCCATTTGCGGCGGGATCGGGTGACGTGTAGAAAAGCGCAGGCTTTTCGTGACACGTCTCCCTCTCCGGCTGATGGCTGATCGGTCGTTTCGCGCTCAAGTCGTTTCATCACCTGGAAAGGATGTTTCCGTGAACAAACAGGAACTGGTCGCGGCTGTCGCCAAGGCGGCTGATATGACCAAGGAAAAGGCCGCCGAGGCCGTGGATGCGGTGTTCGATTCGATCACCGCGGGGCTCAAGCAAGATGGCGAAGTGCGCCTGATGGGCTTTGGCACCTTTGCCGCCGCCAAGCGCGCCGCCAGCATTGGGCGCAATCCGCGCACGGGTGAGGAACTCAAGATCCCCGCCAGCACCGCGGTGCGCTTCAAGGTCGGCAAGGGCCTCAAGGATGCGGTGAACTGAGCCTGCGGGCTTGGTGCTTTGGCCGGGTCAACAGGGCCCGGCCCTTCTGCTATTCTTGTTTCAGGTGGGGCGCTTAGCTCAGCGGTAGAGCGCCTGTCTTACACACAGGATGTCGGCGGTTCGACCCCGTCAGCGCCCACCAATCTTTCAAGCCTTGCCTTGACACCCACGGGGCAGGCGTCCTATCAGCCTTCATCGCTTGGTAAGCGGGTGTAGCTCAGTTGGTTAGAGCGTCGGCCTGTCACGCCGAAGGTCGCGGGTTCGAGCCCCGTCACTCGCGCCACTTTCCCTTCTCCTCAATCATGTTTCCGTAACCGGGATGTTGTATCTCAGCATCTTGAAATTACGGCTGAATGCCCTATGGCGCATTCTGCAAAGCGGGGCTAATCTCGCTTCGCTGCGATGCGGTAAAACCGTGGGCAGGCCATAACGCGCACCCAGGCTCATGGGGGCGCCAGAGTTGAGGAAGCCATGACCCAGCCCTTGCTGGCAACGTATTTCCCTGTGCTCGTTTTCCTGGGCATCGCTGCGGGAATCGCGATTGCGATGGTTGCCGGCGCCATGCTGGCCGCGCGCCAGAAGCCCTATGCCGAAAAGCTTTCCACCTATGAATGCGGCTTTGCGCCCTTCGACGATACGCGGCGCCGATTCGATGTGCGCTTCTATCTGGTGGCGATCCTTTTCATCATTTTTGATCTGGAAGTGGCCTTTCTGTTTCCCTGGGCGGTGTCGCTCGGCAGCATAGGCTGGCTCGGCTTCGGGTCCATGATGGCGTTTCTTTTCGTGCTGACGATTGGCTTCGTCTATGAATGGCGCAAAGGCGCGCTGGATTGGGAATGAGATGAGCGGCGCTTCTGAACTTTCCTGGAACAAACAGGCTCTGCCGCCCGGCGCCGCACAGGATGCGGTGGTGAAGGCGGTTGGCGATGAAATCACCGAAAAGGGTTTTGTTGTCGCCAATCTGGACAAGGTGGTGAATTGGGCACGCACCGGCAGCCTGTGGCCAATGACCTTTGGTCTGGCCTGCTGCGCGGTGCCAATGATCCATGCCTATATGGCGCGCTATGATTTGGACCGCTTCGGCATCATTCCGCGCGGATCGCCTCGGCAATCGGATGTGATGATCGTGGCGGGCACGCTCACCAACAAAATGGCCCCCGCGCTGCGTAAGGTTTATGACCAGATGTCTGAGCCGCGCTGGGTGATTTCCATGGGGTCCTGCGCCAATGGCGGCGGGTATTACCATTACTCCTACAGCGTTGTGCGTGGCTGTGATCGCGTGGTGCCGGTGGATATCTATGTGCCCGGCTGTCCGCCCACGGCCGAGGCCTTGGTCTATGGCATTCTGCAATTGCAGAAGAAAATCCGCAGGACAGGGACCATCCTCCGTGGCTGAGCAATTGCCTGAAGCCGCGGAAGCGGTTGCGGAAAATCCGTTGAAGATTCTGGGTGCTGCGATTGCTGCCGCCGCGCCGCAGGGCGCTGTGACCGGCTTTACACTGGCGCGTGGCGGGGCGGAGCTTACCGTACATGCCAATCGTGATCAGCTTTTGGCCGTGATGCTGATGCTGCGTGACGATCCGCGCTTTTCCTTCGAACAATGCATGGATATTTGCGGCGTGGATTGGCCCGATCGCGCTGAACGGTTTGAGGTTGTCTATAATCTGCTGAGCCTTGCGGAAAATCGCCGCATTCGTGTCGCGGTGACAACCGATGGTGTGGCGCCAGTGCCCTCTGTCGCTGAGATTTGGCCGAGCGCCACTTGGTATGAGCGTGAGACCTGGGACATGTATGGCGTGGTCTTTGCCGGCCAGCCGGATTTGCGGCGTTTGCTGACGGATTACGGCTTTGAAGGCCATCCGCTGCGCAAGGATTTCCCGCTCACGGGCCATGTTGAAGTGCGTTACGATTCGGAGCAGCAGCGCGTGGCTTATCAGCCCGTCACGCTGCAACAGGATTTCCGCAGCTTTGATTTCTTGAGCCCTTGGGAAGGCATGACGACGCTGCCTGGGGATGAGAAAGTGCATCTGAACCGTCTGGAGGGGCCAGCATGAGCCAGAGCCAGGCAATCGCCATTGCGGGCGCGGAGCCCGAGACGGTACGCCACACCATTGAAGGCGACAGCCACACCATCAATTTCGGCCCGCAGCACCCCGCCGCGCATGGCGTGCTGCGTCTGATCCTGGAAATGAAGGGTGAGGTGGTGGAACGTGCCGATCCGCATATCGGCCTGCTGCATCGCGGTACCGAAAAGCTGATCGAACACAAAACCTATATCCAGGCTCTGCCGTATTTTGATCGGCTCGATTACGTGAGCCCGATGTGCATGGAGCATGCTTTTGCGCTCGGCACGGAACGGCTTTTGGGGATCGAAGCGCCGGAGCGCGCGCAATATATCCGCGTGCTGTTCAGCGAATTGACGCGTGTGCTGAACCATCTGCTCAATATCACGACCTATGCGTTGGATTGCGGCGCCATCACGCCGGCACTTTGGGGCTTTGAGCAGCGCGAGACCTTGCTTGAGTTTTACGAGGCAGTGTCGGGCAGCCATTACCATGCGAATTACTTCCGCCCAGGTGGGGTCGCGAAGGATTTGCCTGCGGGGCTGGAAGAAAAAATCGCCGACTGGGCGAAGAAATTTCCTGAGTTTCTGAAAGACCTTGAAGGGCTGCTGACGGAAAACCGCATCTTCAAGCAGCGCACGGTTGATATCGGGATCATGAGTGCGGAACAGGCCATGGCCTGGGGCTTTAGCGGGCCTTGCCTGCGCGCTTCGGGCTGCGCTTGGGATTTGCGCAAGAGCCAGCCTTATGACGTATATGACCGGATGGAATTTGATGTGCCGGTTGGCACGCGCGGCGATTGCTATGATCGGTATCTGGTGCGCATGTTGGAAATGCGCGAAAGCCTGAAGATCATTGATCAGTGCCTCAAGCAGATGAAGCCGGGCCCGATCAAGCTGATGGATAACAAGATCGCACCACCCCAGCGTGGTGAGATGAAGCGTTCGATGGAAGCGCTGATCCATCACTTCAAGCTTTACACGGAAGGCTATCACGTGCCGGCCGGTTCGACCTATTCGGTTGTGGAAGCGCCGAAGGGGGAATTCGGCGTCTATCTGGTGGCGGATGGCACGAACAAACCCTATCGCTGCAAGATCCGTGCACCTGGCTATGCGCATTTGCAGGCGATGGAAGTGCTCTCAAAGGGGCATATGCTGGCCGATGCGGTTTCCGTCATTGGTTCTCTTGATATCGTCTTTGGGGAAATTGACCGGTGAGCGCGCCAGCCCACAAGGAACCTGACAGCTTCGCTTTTGATGCCGAAAGCGAAGCGAAAATCGCGACCATTCTGAAGCGCTAGCCGGAAGGCAAGCAGGCAAGTGCGGTGATCCCGCTGCTTTATGTTGCGCAGCGCCAGATG
>JADCFP010000040.1 GCA_020249465.1 Roseomonas sp.
CGGCGCGCGTTGACGGAACGCTCCGCCTGGTGAGTTCCAGGATCAGCAGCGATTTGATTCTTCAGGATGCCATCCTGAGCAATCCTGGGCAGTCCGCCCTGCAACTCAACAATGCGGGCATTGTCGGCGTATTGATGCTGAATGGTCGCGCCAAGGTGTCCGGTGTCCTTGACCTTACCGGCGCCACAATCGGTACAATTCATGACGCGATTACAGCCTGGCCAGAAGCAGGCGATCTGCTGCTCAATCGTTGTCTGTACGAGGCCATCGCCGAAGGCCCCATTGATGCCAGCACAAGGCTCGGCTGGCTTGCACTGCAAGCGCCGCATCGTTGGGGAGAGGATTTCTGGCCGCAGCCCTATGAGCATTTGGCGCGGGTATTCCGCGACCTTGGACATGATGAAGATGCCCGTCGCGTGCTCATCGCCAAGGAACGGCTGCAGCGCAGCGCGCGGCGCAAGCGAGCACCCAACCGCATCTGGCGCTTCCTGCTTGGCGCCTCTGACGGGGTATTGGCGGTAACCTTGCTGTACGGACGCCAGCCTTTGCTTGCTTTCGTCTGGCTCATGTTTTTCTGGCTGCTGGGCGCCGGGGTTTTTCATCATGCAGAGCAGATCAAGGCAATCATGCCCAATAGTCCGGTCGTGCTGCGTTCGTTGGAATGGACCTTGTGCGGGTTGGAACGCAGCGAGACCCGCTTTTTGATAACAACGCGGCAGGAGATGCACGGGCTGGCGGCGCCGGGACAGGCGCAACTCGACTGCTTCAGGGAACAGTTCGAAGCCATCGGCTACCCCAGATTCAATCCCTGGATGTTCTCCCTGGAAACACTTTTTCCGATTCTCGAAATCGGTCAGAAGGCCTTCTGGCGCCTCAATTCCTCTGAACCGGGTGGCATATTTGTCATGGGTTTCTTCTATTTCCAGTCGCTGATCGGTTGGGCGCTCAGCCTGCTTGCTGTCGCAGCGTTTTCCGGGCTGGTCAAATCCCGCTAGAAAAATTCGTGTGATCCCACATGGAAGCACGCTGCCTTTAGCGCTTGGGTGATGCAAGCCTTCAAAATTGTGCTCTACGCCCGATCATTGCAACGGCAGCAACCAGGGCACCATCACCACGCTTACCACCATGACAACCAGGGCGAAGGGCACGCCGACCTTCACGAAATCGCTGAAACTGTAATTGCCAGGCGATACGACAAGCGTATTAGTCGGCGACGATACCGGTGTCATATAGGCGGCTGATGCAGCCAGCGCCACGATCATGGCAAAGGGATAGGGTGACAGGCCGAGTTCGACGGCAACCGCAATGGCGACAGGCGCCATCAGCACAGCGGTCGCCGTATTCGAAATGAATAGGCCAAGCATGGCCGTTGTCATGAACAGCAGCGCAAGCACCACATAGGACGAGTATTGGCCAGCCAAGGCGACCAGGGCATCCGCCGCCAATTGGACACCACCAGTGCGCTGTAGCGCGATGGAGAAGGGCAGCATGCCAACGATCAGCACAAGGGTTTTCCAGCTGATTGACCGATAGGCGCTCGTCATATCCACGCAGCGGAAGAGACCCATCAAAAGGCAGCCGAGAAGCGCTGCTTGCACGTTCGGCACCACGCCGGAGATCATCAGCCCAACTGTCACCGCAAGGCTGAACACTGCTTGAAGAGCCCGACCTGGCGCCGGTAGCGCATCGTCGAACTCGGCAGGCAGGTTAAGCAGCACAAGGTCCGCATCATCGCGCCGCAATTGCTGGAGGTCCGACCAGAAGCCGAATAGCAGTAGCGTGTCACCAACCGCGAGCTTCTGTTCGAGCAGGCTTGGCCCTGCAGGCTTCCGGCCGCGACGCAGCCCGATGGCGGTCACACCAAAATCCGAGCGGAGACGGGCTTGCAAGATTGTCTGGCCAATCAATGGGGATTCCGCCGGCACCAGCGCTTCGACCATGCCAATCTGCTGCGTGCGAGAAGTGAAATAGCGGCTGCCTTCAGCGAGCGGCAATTCCTCCAGGCGATTGAGTGCGAATAGGGCAGCCGCGTCCTCGTTCGTGCTTTGCATGTCGGCCAGAAGAATATCGCCCGCTACCAAAACCTCCTGGCCACGTGGGCGCACCAGTTGCACCACGCCGAAGCGCCCCGCGCGTTCGATGGCAAGAATATTGAGCCCCCTGTCGCGCAGCTTGAGATCCTGGAGCGGACGTCCGGCGAGTGGCGAGTCTTCCCCGACGCGTAGCCGGTACTCACGGTCCGGCAGGTCATAAAGCTCGATCCAGTCCTGCAACCGCGCGCGTTGCGCAACCGGCGTCGCGCTGGTCGCCGTTGCACCTTCGTTCCGAAGCAGACGCCGTGCGAGCAACATATAGGCGATGCCGAGCACAAGGATCGGCAGCCCGAAGGGCGTAATGCCGAAGAAGCCAAAACCTTCAAAACCTCGCCGTGCAAGTTCAGCATTCACCATCAGGTTCGGCGCGGTTGCAATCAGTGTGAGCTTGCCGCTCAAGAGTGCCGCGACCGAGAGTGGCATCATCAGCGCGCGCGGTGAGGCGCCGGTGCCCTGGCAAAGCCGCAGCACGATCGGGATGAAGATCGCCACCACTGCCGTACCGCTCATGAAAGCACCGAGACAAGCGGCAGCCAGCATCAGCATTACCAGCGCACGCGCCTCACTGCCGCCGGTTGTTGCGCCGATCCAATCCCCGATACGGCGCGCAACACCGGTGCGGACCAGGCCTTCCCCGATCACGAAAAGTGCGGCGATCAATACGATGCTCGGATCGGCGAATCCGGCAAGCGCCTCGTTCATGGTCAGCACGCCGGTGAAGGGCAGCAGCACGATCATCAGCAAGCCGACCACGTCCATGCGAGGGCGGTTGGCCACGAACATCGCGATCGCGGCCGCGAGCAGAAGCAGGACGAGAAGAAGTTCAGTGTTCATTGGCAGGAACCTTGAAGGCAGGCATCGCGCCCGCGTGTGTTTTGTCAGCCGTGCAATAGCGACACGCAACCCAACCTATCGAACCCACGTTGCATCACCGGCGCGCTGACCAGCAGAGGGAAAAAGCTGGCGGGGCCGACTTAAGTTTTGCAACCCTGCACCTTGCGTAGGCGAATCAAGCAGTCACGGTGCACTACGCCAGCCGGAGCACGGCGGCAACTGGGGCGGTGGCTGGACAAGAGGGCAGCTCTGGCGTCCTGCGCCTTGCCGAAGCTTGTATTGTTAGCGTCATGGTAAGGCAGTGTTACAATAAATGGGGGCCATGGCGCCCTGGTTAAGGCGACACGGCTGCCGGCCACTCGGAACAAGAAATATGTTCCTGACCAAAGGTTTAACATGCCCCTCGTTGATCTTCATTTACGGTAGCCGCACCAGGTCTTGGTTCATCGAATGATCCAAGCAATCGAGTGATCCGGCGCGCTTGATCCGGGTTGTTTTTGGCAAGGCGGCCGAGGCAAACCTAAGGCGGGCTGGGATACTTCGCACATCTTTGGAACCCGGCGCCTGTGGTCAGGAAAGTTTTCTGGATGGATAGTTCGTTAACAATGACCGGTTTGTGCTGGTGCAAGCCTGGCATTATTCCAGGTCGCTTGCGGCTTAAGAAACTTGGTGTTTGGCGTAACGCAAGCTCCATCAGCTTGGCTCGCAGCATGGGGAGAAATGGCGTGACCTTCGGACAAGCAGACGATTTCATCTCGACAGGCAGCTTGCCCACACCGGCGCAAGTCAAGGGCCTTTTGGACGCGGCGTATAGTCAATTCGCGTCCCACAACGAAGGTGCGGTATCGCGCGTCTACCCGGCACTTGCCCGCGTTGATCCGGCGTTATTCGGAATCTGCCTGGCAGGCGTGAGCGGCAATATCTACAGCATTGGTGCTGCCGAACACCCCTTTACCATCATGTCCGTCTCCAAGCCCTTTGTCTTTGCGCTGGTCTGTCAGGAGATCGGGCCGGAGGCTGTGCGACAAAAAATTGGCGTCAACGCGACCGGGCATGCCTTTAATTCGGCAGCGGGCATTGAACATATGCCAGGTGGGCGCACCAACCCGATGGTCAACGCTGGCGCCATCGCAACCACAAGCTTGGTGCCGGGCGCGGATGCGCGAGCGCGCTGGCGTTATATCCATGATGGCCTGTCGCGCTTCGCCGGGCGAAAGCTCTTAATGAATGAGGAGGTGCTGGCCTCAGCGCGGGAGACCAACCACCGCAACCGCGGTCTTGCGCATGTATTGCAGTCACTTGGACAAATCTACATCGATCCACTTGAAGCGGTAGACCTTTACACCTTGCAATGTTCGCTTGACGTCACGGCGCGCGACTTGGCGGTGATGGGTGCGACACTGGCCGATGGCGGCGTCAATCCGCTGACAAAGGAACGCGTTGTTGATGCCGCAACATGCCATTACGCGCTGGCCGTCATGGCGACCTCTGGCCTTTATGAGACCTCGGGCGATTGGCTTTACGAAATCGGGCTCCCCGGCAAAAGCGGCATCGGTGGCGGCATCGTTACCGTCTCTCCTGGCAAGGGGGCGCTTGGCACATTCGCACCGCCCTTGGACGAAGCGGGCAATAGCGTGCGGGGCCAATTGGTCGCGCGCTTTCTGTCCCAACGCCTGGGCCTCGACCTTTTCATCTCTGCCCCCGCCGGCTGAAGCACGACACAGGACAGGAAGCGAAACATGAGCAACACCAACGCTGATGCCGCCGGAGCCCTAGCCGAGGCCCGTGAATCCTGGGTGCCGATCATCGCCATCGCCCTGGGGCAGGCGATCATGTCCTTCAATGTGGCATCGCTGCCGGTCTCGCGCGCGGGGGTGGTTGCAAGTTTCGGTGTGCCGCCGACCACGATTGCAACGGGCATCGTGATGTATTTGCTGGCGGTTGCGGGCTTCGTGATGCTGGGCGCGAAGCTGGTATAGCGTTTCGGTTCAACACAGGTATTCCGCATCGTCGTCGGCTTGTTTGCCGTGGCGCAAGTGCTGATGGTGATCAGCCCCGTTGCCACCGTCATGCTGGTCGCGCACGAGCGTGGGGGGACAAAAGCCCCCCAGCCTTTGGACAACATGAAACCCAGATAAGCAATTGGGGCGGCATAAATAATTAACAAGACTGGGTCGCATTCTCCAAGCCGCCAAGGAAAGCGTCGCGCGCGCCAGCACTGTGCAATCCAGCCCGTCAGTGTCACGCACGATCCGCGGTGGCTAACACCACCTGCAGATCTTCACACTTGTACCGTCGCTCAGGGCGCCAGGTTACGCAGGCTGCGGGTAAGGTCGCGCAGAATCACCTCGGCCTCGGCCGGAGATATCGCGCGCACGATATCGAGCCAAGCACCCACATCCGCGATGCCGGTAGGGTTGCTGCGCAGCAATTCGCGCTTCAAGAAGGGAAAACCGCTCGCCAGCAATGGGCGCCATAGATTGGCCGAAGGATTAAGCGGTATGCGCCGGGCAGCGACCTGCGCATTTGCCAAGTCTGTGCCGCGGCATAAAACGTCTTTGGCGCTCGAATCGTTGTCACGTTCTTCCTCGTTCTCGGAAGTGCCGAGTGAGGAAACCAAATCAGCATAGGGCCATAGCGCGCGACAGCGAAGGCCGTGGCTCAGCAAATACTGGGTCAGCCCGACCTCGTATTTACGGATCACTGCCGTCTTGGAAGGCAAATCCCGCACACCTTCCCAAAAGCTGGCAAAGGCCGATGATCGCAGCGCAGCGCCACTGAACGCAAGGAAATAGGATTGCAAATGGTAGCGATGCTGCCAGCTGTCGGTCAGGCCCCAGACATCCGCCTCAGCAGCCGGCATTTGCGACAACAGATGGGTGATCGGCATGAAAGGGCCATATACGCTATCATTAGCGATCAGCAGCAGCTCCGTTTCTGGGCGCGGCAGCCCCGCGACGGAAAGCGCATCACGCCAGGCTGCGAAATCCAGACCACGATTGCGCCGCACGATCACCCAGGTGCAGCGCTCAAGAAGCCATTCGCGCGCCTCCGGCTCAAGCCGCCCGGCATTGGTGACAAAGACAATCGACAGATCCGCCGCGCGCAGAGCTTCAATGTAACGCCGCACATGTTCCGCCACCTTGCCCTTGCGATCGAAATGACAAAACAGGGCTACCCGCGTGCCGAGAGGTGCGCCTCCCCGCTCACCGGAAATTGGCCGCGCGCGCGGCAGCAGCGCACCGAAGGCGGCGGCGGGCCGCCACCAGAACTCACGGACTACCGCGCCGAGTTGGTCGAAGGCGGCGCGCGCACGGACCCGCATCGGCGTGCCCTATCGCTCGCTCGGCGGGGCGGGCGGCACGCCCGGCAGCGCCGCCAAACGCGCGACGCCTTGCGTGTGCAGCGCCTGCAACTCATCCTTCCGTCCAAGTCGTTCCAGTAGCAATCGCTCGATCTCCACTGCGGGCCATACGAGAAGGGCAGCTGAGCCGCCCGGCCGCGCATTCAGCCGACGCACCGCAGCGTCGCGCAGCGCCCGCGTCAAGCGTAAGCCGCGCGCCGCGTTACCGTCACTCATATTGGCCTCCAGCACTGCAGCGCCGAACAAGGCATCGAGCTCGTCATCCGCCAAGTCGTTGCTGCCAGCCTCAGCACGGGCAAGCGGCTCCTCAGCGCTTGTGGCAAGCCGACGCGCAAGCTCGTAATGGCCAGCATTGACCAGGGTGGAGAAGCCGCGCCGCAGCGCCGAAACAGCGCGCTTGGGGTTAGCGCCGGGAACAAGACCCAGCCCTAGCAGCAATTCCGGCGCATCCGCCTCGCCCGCCGCGGCAGCGCAGAGTGCAGCCTCGGCAGTCGCAACCCATGCCACATCCTCAAGGTCGCCATCCTCAGCACCGATGCGCCGCAGCGCTACCCGCGCTTCCTCCGCCAGCTTCGCAGCGCGGGTAAAGAGTGGGCGCAGCTTGGCGCGATCCTCCCCTTTCAGCACGCGTTCCATCCCGCGATGGAGCAGCACCGGGCCAAGCGGAAAGGCACCAAGCTCTGCCAATTCCTTGAGCGTTCTGCCATTCTCCTGCGGCTCCATCGCCTCGGCACTGGTGCCAAGGCGGTCGCGCCAGAGCCCGTCCAGCCTGTGAAAAAGCGACGCTGCTGCCTCCAGCTCACCCGCATTGACAGCCTCGCGATACGCACGGCTCAGCGCGCCGATCTGCAGGTCAGAGCCAGGCGGCGCGGCTTCAGCCAAGCGCTGCAGCCAGCCACGATACAGGGCACTCTCGGCATCCCCGGCCATGCCGGCAGGAAAAGGCTTGTCGGAGGCCTTTGCATGCAGAGATACGCCTCGATCTTCAACTTCGACATGCTTGAAGCCAACCGCGCGCAGTGCGTCCTCAAGGCTACGAGGCGAGTGAAGTACGGTGTGGAACCCAATCGAGAGTAGCGGCACCAGAAGCCCAGGCGGCGTCTGCGGCCGGACCGCTTCGGCGTTTGGCGTGGTCAGGACCAGCACGCCACCCGCCTGCAAAGCCTTGTGCAACGCAGCAAGGAAATCGCGGGGCCGTTCGAGATGCTCAACGACCTCGGAGCATAGAATAACGTCAGCACGTCGGCCGTCACCGGGGCGGAAATAGTCGGGCGTTATGGGCAGGCCAAGGTCGCGCCGCCCGGCAGCACCGAAGGGAGAGGGGTCGAAGCCCTCTACATTCCAGCCCAATGCGCGACGCGCGAAATCGAGCCCAAAGCCGAAGCCGCAGCCGATCTCAAGCATCGCGGTACCCGCGGGCAGCCCAAGCCTCGCAATGGCCGAGCTGATGCTACGAAGCCCGGCGCCCTGCTGCAGATAGAAGGCGAGCGCATTCTCTCCACCCGCCGGCGTCGCGGCATAGTCCGGCTGCGGCATGGGATCGAAGAAGGCGCAGCCACAATCGCCGCATCGCAGCAGAGACTGGCCGGCCGCCGGACCGGTCGCGACCCGCAGGAGAGGCGATTTGCCGCCGGATGCGCCGCAATTCGGGCAGGTCGCCAGGCTCTCGCCCGCAGTCGCCCACGAAAAGTTTTCTGCGCTGCTCGCCGGGTCTTGCATGAAGCTCTCCACTGGAACTCCCTACTAATGTGCTTTACGTTAACGCGCTAGGCCTATCAGCCGCCCCTCATAGCGCGGTGTAGGAAGGCGGTTATACGTCGGCGGGCTCGGCCACCGGGTCAGGCAGGCATGGCCGAGGGCCTCATGGTGGCAGCATCGCTGACGGTGCTGATGGCGTCCTGGGTCACGTAGCGCGACCGCTGGGTGCCTCACCGGTCGGCGACAATACACCACTTGGCGTGGGCGGCGGCTCACCCGGGGGTGGAGGAAGTCGAAGCAGAGTGAGGGTCAGTCGCCCTCAACGGGGCGGGTCGGGAAGTCGCAGACGCAATCGCCGAACTTGGCGCCGCACCGGGAGACGTGGCGCTGGCTCACCCCGTCCATGCCCAAGGCCCGGACCAGATTGTCCAGGGCGCGCGTGACCGCAC
Source organism: Roseomonas sp. (assembly GCA_020249465.1). Taxonomy (GTDB): domain Bacteria; phylum Pseudomonadota; class Alphaproteobacteria; order Acetobacterales; family Acetobacteraceae; genus Neoroseomonas. The sequence goes on from JADCFP010000040.1 coordinate 8,439, forward strand.
GGTGCTGCAAGCCCAAATCCTGCTAATCCAACCTGCGCCCTTAGACCGTGTTGCGTTCACATGGATCCAGGCAACCCGCTCTATTTTTTTGAGCATCTTCACCTGTTCAGTCGGTCCCATCTGAACGGGATCTACTGGCAAATTTCACTGGTTGGAGGCGTTTCGCTTCATGACCGAAAGGCAGTTTGGGTGTTCGGTCAATCTGCTACTGGCGTAAGGAGCGTCAAGCCAAAGCCTATCATACCACCTATTCCACCCTGATCCCCGCCTTGGCCACCACATCGGCCCACATTGCAATCTCTCGCCGCAGCACGGCATCGAATTCGGCGGGGCTTTGCCCGCCGGGTTCCGTGCCCAATTCCAGGATGCGCTGCGTGAGATCGGGCGCTGCAATCGCCGCCGCCATCGCTTCATGGAGCTGCGCCTGAATGGCGGCAGGCGTCCGCGCCGGCAGGAAGGCCGCGACCCAGGTATCGGCTTCAAAGCCCGGCACGGTTTCCGCGACACTCGGCACCTCCGGAAAGGCGCGGTTACGCGTGGGCGATGTGACCGCGATGGGCCTGATCTGCCCGGCCCGCGCCAACCCTGCCGAGGCTGTCAGTGAATCAAAGCCAAGCTGCACATTGCCCGCCGCCAGATCCTGCAAGGCCGGGCCGGAACCGCGATAGGGGATATATTGGATATCTACCCCAGTCGTCAGGCGAAACAACTCCGCCCCCAAATGCGGCCCACCGCCGGGTGAGCCCGCCGTGTAATTCAGCTTGCCCGGATTGGCCCGCGCATAGGCGAGCAATTCGGCAATGGTCCGGATGGGCAGGCTTGGTGTTGCGGTCACCAGCATGGGCGTGCGCCCTATCATGGTGATGGGCAGGAAGGCGCTTGGAATATCGAAAGGCGCCTTGTCCTTATGCGTTGTCGGCAGGATGGAATGGGCCGAGGCATTGATCAGCACCGTATAGCCATCAGGTGCCGCACGAGCGACTTCGCCCATGCCGATAATGCCCGAAGCGCCCGCGCGGTTTTCCACCACAATCTGCCAGCCTTTTTGCTCAGTGATCTTGCGCGCCACGAGGCGCCCCAGAATGTCACTCGGCCCGCCAGGCGGGAAGGCAATGACGAAGCGGATGGGCGCGCTGGGCCAGGTCCCCTGGGCATGGACGATGGCGGGCGCAAAAAGCCCGGCTGCAAGCACCCCCCGACGAGACAAAAGCGGCATGGCCGATCCCCCTCACCTTCACAAAAAAATAGCGTGACCCAGTTTCCCGGATCACGCCATAGCTTTGTTGATGGGGCGCGGTTTAGCCCTTCAGCGTCGCCAAAGCCTCATTCAAGGTCTTGCTCGGGCGCATCGCGGCCGAGGTCTTCGCATCATCCGGCCGGTAATAGCCGCCCAGCTCCTGCGGCTTACCCTGGGCTGCGATCAGCTCCTCATAGATCTTCTTCTCATTGGCCGAGAGCATATCCGCGAGCGGCTTGAAGCGCGCTGCAAGGCCCGAGCTATTGTCGCGTGCCGCCAAAGCCTGCGCCCAATAGAGCGCCAGGTAGAAATGCGAGCCGCGATTGTCGATCTCACCCACCTTGCGCGCGGGGGAGCGGTTATATTCCAGGATCTTGCCGTTGGCTTCATCAAGCGTTTCGGCCAGCACCTTCACATCTTCGCTGCCCGTGGTCTGCGCCAAATGCTCCAAGGAAGCGCCAAGGGCCAGAAACTCACCAAGCGAATCCCAGCGCAAATAGCCTTCGCCCTGGAATTGCTCGACATGCTTCGGCGCCGAACCGCCCGCGCCGGTTTCAAACAAACCCCCACCATTCAGCAACGGCACAATGGAAAGCATCTTGGCCGAGGTGCCGAGTTCCATGATCGGGAAAAGATCCGTCAGGTAATCGCGCAACACATTGCCCGTGACCGAGATGGTATCGAGCCCCTTGCGGATGCGATCCAAGGAGAATTGCATCGCCTCAACCGACCCCAGGATGCGAATATCAAGCCCGGAGGTATCGTGGTCCTTCAGGTATTTCTGAACCTTCTTGATCAGTTCAGCATCATGCGCGCGGTTAGCATCCAGCCAGAAGACCGCGGGCGTATTGGTCAGCCGCGCACGGCGCACGCCAAGCTTCACCCAATCCTGAATCGGCGCATCCTTCACCTGGCACATGCGGAAGATATCGCCGGTCTCCACCGGACGAGAGAGCAGCACAGTGCCATCATCAGCGACCACACGCACTTCCCCATCGGCGGCCAATTCGAAGGTCTTGTCGTGGGAGCCATATTCCTCGGCCTGCTGCGCCATCAGCCCTACATTGGGAACCGTGCCCATGGTCTTCGGGTCAAAAGCGCCATTGGCCTTGCAATCATCAATCACAGTCTGGAAAAGCCGCGCATAGCAACGATCCGGGATCACTGCCTTGGTGTCATGCAGCTTGCCATCCGGGCCCCACATCTTACCCGATTCACGGATCATCGCCGGCATGGAAGCGTCAATGATCGTATCGCTTGAGACATGCAGATTGGTGATGCCGCGATCAGAATTCACCATCGCCAGCGCCGGGCGCGCCTTATAGGTGGCGTCAATATCAGCCAGGATCGGCGCCTTTTCGGCATCCGGCAGGGTTTCGATCTTGGCTAGCATATCGCCAACGCCGTTATTCGGGTTGACGCCAAGGCGCTTCAGCGTCGCGCCATGCTTTTGGAAGACATCGGCGAAAAACACCGAAACCGCATGGCCGAACAGGATGGGATCGGAGATCTTCATCATGGTGGCCTTGAGGTGTACGGAAAACAGCACCCCTTCGCGCTTCGCGGCTTCAATCTGTTCCGCAAGGAAAGCGCGGAGTGCCTTCCGGCTCATCACCGATGCGTCAATGATTTCGCCCGCGATCAAAGGCGTCTTGGCTTTCAGCACCGTGACGCTGCCATCCATCGCCACCAATTCAATGCGCGCATTGGTGGGTGCGGCGATGGTGGTGGCCACTTCCGAGCCGTAGAAATCCCCGCCCGGCATATAGGCGACATGGGATTTGGAGTCCTTCGACCAGGCGCCCATCTTATGCGGGTTGTTGCGCGCATATTGCTTCACGGCGCCTGCCGCGCGGCGGTCGGAATTGCCTTCGCGCAGCACCGGGTTCACCGCGCTGCCCAGCACCTTGCCGTAACGGGCGCGTATGTCGCGTTCGGCATCGTTGGTGGGGTTATCCGGGTAATCCGGCACCTTATAGCCCTTGCCCTGCAATTCCTTGATCGCGGCCTTGAGCTGCGGGACCGAGGCCGAGATGTTCGGCAGTTTGATGATATTGGCTTCCGGCTTGAGCGCGAGCTTGCCGAGTTCCGCCAGTTCATCATTCACCCGCTGTTCGGGCGTCAGGTTTTCCGGAAAATTCGCGAGGATGCGCCCCGTCAGCGAGATATCCTTGAGGCTCATTTTCACGCCGGCGACGCCCACGAAGGATTGCACGATGGGCAGCAGGGAATAGGTCGCCAGGGCAGGCGCCTCATCTACCTTGGTCCAGACGATTTCGAGTTCTGACATGCTGTTACCTTCCATAGCCTGGGCCGTTGGGGCCGCTTTGAATGTTTTGAGAATTGCGCCCGTCTTGTCGCATCAGGGGGGGCGAAGGGCAAGTGGGCAGAGCCTGTGGTTGCAGGCCCGTCCCTTCCTAAGAAAATTTTAATTCTTACGCGTGAACAAGGGCTTAAGCGCTTGGCGATCAGCGATCCCCATAGCCCTTGGGATGCGCCTCCCGCCAGGCCCAGGTGGTGCGCACAATTTTATCAATATCGCCAAAGCGCGGCGCCCAGCCGGTTTCGCGTCGGAGCCTTTCACTCGCCGCCACCAGCACGGCGGGATCGCCGGCGCGGCGCGGCCCGATACTATGCGGCACGGCGCGTCCGCTCACGCGTTCAATGGCGCCAAGCACCTGCTTCACCGAATGGCCTTCGCCATTGCCGATATTGTAGCGGCAGGAACCATGGGTCTCCAACCGCGTGAGTACGCGCAGATGCGCATCCGCAAGGTCAGTCACATGCACGTAATCGCGAATGCAGGTGCCATCGGGGGTTGGGTAATCATCGCCAAACACCGTCAGGGCCGGGCGCCGGCCAAGCGCCGCGTCAATCGCCAGCGGCACGAGATGGGTTTCGGGGTTGTGATCCTCCCCCGCGCGGCCGGCAGGGTCTGAACCGGCCGCGTTGAAATAGCGCAGCGCGGCATAGCGGAGGCCATGGATGCTCTCCGCCCAGGCCAGCGCGGTCTCCACCATGAGCTTGCTCTCGCCATAGGGATTGCCAGGGGCGACAGGGCAATCCTCATCAATCGGGATGCGTTCCGGCTTGCCGAAAAGTGCCGCGGTGGAAGACAGCACGAAGCGCAAGCACCCGGCTTCGACCGCCGCCTCAATCAGCCGCACGCTATTCCCGAGGTTTTCCGCAAGGTAATGCATGGGCGATTTCATGCTTTCGCCCACCAGGGAAAGGGCGGCGAAATGCAGCACCGCATCAAATCGCCAATTGGCGAAAACCCGCGCGAGTTCCGCGCGATCCGAGAGTTGCGCCTGCACCAAAGTTGCGCCAGCAGGCACGGCAGCACGGTGGCCTTGGCTGAGGTCATCCAGCACCACCACCTCATCACCGCGATCAAGCAGCGCCAGCACCGCATGGCTGCCGACAAAACCCGCACCGCCTGTCACCAGATAACGCGCCATATCCAAACCCTGCCTTACAGCGTCACTGCCGGGGCGAAACATCCGCCAGCCTTTCGCTGCGCGGTGCATCCAGCGCGCGGAGATAGGCGGCATCAAGCCCGTAAATATCCCGGCGCATGACCACCCTCCCCGCTTCAACCATCACCGTGTCATAATGAAGGCGCACCGGGATTGCCCGCGCGAGTGAAACGCCCTGAGTCACGCCGCCTTCCAAGACGCGATCAAAGCGTACCTGGTTCCAGGCCGGCATGCCACTGAAGGCTTCCGCCAGCAACTCCATCGGCCGTTCGAGCCGAATGCAGCCCGATGAAAAGGCGCGGTCCGGGCGGCGGAACAAATGCCGATCCGGCGTGTCATGCATGAAGATATCATCGCGGTTCGGCATGACGAATTTGATCCGCCCGAGTGCATTCGCCTCACCGGGATCCTGGCGGATGATGAAGGGGAAGCGGTCCTTGGAATAGGCGCTTAAATCCACCGTGGTCGCGTCAACTTCCGTAAGTTCGCCATCAATGCGCTGATAAAGCCGATACCCCATAGCCTGCATCCGCCCCGGGTCGCGCCGGAAGCGCGGCAGCAAATCCTCCCGCGCATTGCGATCCGGCACGCCCCAGGATGGGTTGAATTGCACCGCGACCAGCCGGACATCGAGCATAGGCGTTTGCCGATCCACCCGGCCCACCACCACGGCCATATCCTGCACCACGCGCCCGGCATCAGTGAGTTTCAGGCGGAAATGGGGGATATTCACCTCAATGCGTCGCTCGGGCGGTGCGGCCAGGCCGCGTCGCATATCAAGCGCCGTGCGAAGCTGGCCGATTTTCGCTTCCACCGGCGTATTCAAGGCAGCCCAGGTGAGGCGCCCGATGCGGCCATCGGCTTCCAGCCCTTCTTCGGCCTGAAAGCGCCGAACGGCCGCTTGCAGGCGCGCATCGTAGCTGGCGTTTTCATCCACAGCACCGCGCTGCACTTCCGGATCAAGCACCGCAAGCCTGGCGCGTAGCTGCGCAACCCGCGCCGTGTCCTGGCTGCCGGGTTCCAAAGTGCTGGCCAGATTGCCTTCAATCAACGGCCAACCGCCACGCGCGGCAATGGCCCTGAAGCGCGAAAGTTCTGCCTTGATCGGCGCTGTTTCAGGATGAAGCGCTGCTGCCTGATCCAACACGCTGGCTGGATCGGCGCTGGCATGAAGCCTGTCGCGCCAAGCGGGGAAGTCAGCCCGCGCGGCATCGCGCCGGATATCCACGCGCCCCGGCAGCGAGAGAACGCGGCCCAACACCAGATCACGCAAGGCCAATTCCGCCCGCGACATGAGCGCGCTACCCGGCAGATCATAATGGCGCGGGTCAAGCCCATCTTCGCCAAGCGCTTCCAGACGGTGCGCCAAGTTCTCGAGCGCGGTGCGCGATGCGGCGCTGGCGCGGGGCGGCGCGGCCGCGGCAAGCCCTGCCGCAGCTAGGCCCAGCATCACATTGCGGCGTGCGAATCGCTTGTAATCAATCATGTAAATTTGTTAGCGCTTTCATTGGTTCACGCGCAATTTGCTTTCTTTGCCTCAGGAAAGCCGATCCGCACCATGCGGCGCTCCGGCAATTTCATTGACGGTGATCGGCTTATAGGGCGCGCGGGGGCGGAAATGCCCGACCTCCTGCACCGGCACGCTGCGCGTCTCCGCTATCACCGCCGCCACGGTCGGGCCACAAAGCCGGCCCTGGCAAGGCCCCATGCCGCAGCGCAGATAAGCCTTGGCCTGGTTGGGGCCAGTTGCACCAATCGCCGCCGCCCACCGCAAAGACCCTGCCGTCACTTCCTCACACCGGCAGATGATGGTGGATTCTTCAGCCGGCGCCAGGATTTCCTGCGATGGTGCGTAGAGCGCATCCAAAAAGGGGCGCAGCGCGCGGGCTTGCAACAACGCCGCCGCACTGGCTTCCGCCCGGACATCCCGATCCGCGCGCGAAATGCGGCCAAGCCGGAGCCCAGCATCAAGCGCCGCCAATTGCCCCGCCGCCACGGCGGCTTCCCAGCCACCAATCACCGCGCCATCGCCCGCCACTGCAATCCGCGCATGGGAAGACGCGCCGAAGACATCAAGCTTGGGGCGCCAGCAAAGCTGTTGTGCATCCCAGCCATGTTCCAAGCCAATCGCCATGGAAATATGCGTGGAAGGAATAACCCCTTCATGCAGCAGCAGCGTATCGCAGGCTTCATAGCCACCTTCAAAGCGCAGCCCCTGCACCCGCGGGCTGCCTTCCGCGCGCAAATGCTTCGCCCCCGTGATCACCCGCATGCCGAACTGACGCGCCTTCAGGATCAGGCCAATACCTTTGGCAAGCTGCGTAAAGCCGCTTAAGATGCCGCCCTGTTCCAAGGCCGTGCGCAGGATGGGCTGGGTCCGTGTTTCCACCAGCACCGGCATCACCCCTGCGCGGATCAATTGATTGGCGAGCAACCACATCAGCGGCCCCTGCCCTGCCAGCACCACCTTGCCCGATGGCACCATGCCGGCGGTCTTCAGCGCAATCTGCGCTGCCCCGGCAGACATCACACCAGGCAGAGTCCAGCCCGGAATGGGCACTGGCCTTTCCTGGGCGCCGGTCGCGAGCAGGATGCGATCAGCCACGAATTCCAGCGTTTCCCCAAGCCGAGAAAGCGAAAGCGTGCCCGTTTCAGGGTCAAGCATCCAAAGCGTCGTGCCTGGGCGATAGGTGATATCCAGCGCACGAAACCGCGCGATCAGATCAAGCCCCGGTGCCATATCACGCGCCAGGGCGGGGTCAGTGCCGGCCAATTCGGCAGCGCGAAACACCTGCCCGCCAGGGGCCGCGTTTTCATCCACCACCAGGACCGAAAGCCCGCATTCCCGCGCGGTGATGGCGGCCGCCATGCCAGCCGGCCCGGCACCAATGATGGCCAGGTCGAAGCTGCGCGGCGCCGCGATTGTCTTGACGGGCACAAGGCTCATCGCGGCACCTCCCGCGCGCCGTGTTGGCGGGCAATGCGCATGCCGGCAGCGACCGGCACCATGCAGGCTTGCCGGTTGGCGACACCGTCAATCTCGGCCAGGCAATCGAAGCAGACACCCATCATGCACCAAGGCAAGCGCGGGCTGCCGGAGACCGGCGTTTCACGCATTGCCGGCAGGCCCGCAATCAGCATCGCAGCTGCGGCGCTGCTGCCTTCCGGCACCATCAAGGCACGGCCTTCGACAAAAACCTGCACGGTTTCGGGCCGATGATCAGGGCGCGTGCGAAACATCAGAAGCGCTTTGCCGAGAATGGTGCAAGAAAGGGATCAAGCTCACCGCGCGCAATCATGGGTGCCAGCAGCTTGCCATGCGCGGCGGCCAGCGTAACGCCGGAATGGCAATTGGCGGTGAAGGCGCCGGGCAGAGTTTCCGACTGATCATAGATCGGCAGCCCATCGGGCGACATGACGCGCAGCGCAGACCAGGCTCGCACCACATTCAGCTTGCCAATCCAGGGAAAACAGAGCGCCGCGCGATGGGCAATTTCCGCCATCACCGGCTGGGATTGGCGCGTATCGAAGCCCACTTCCTCCACGCTATCGCCCAGCATGATGCTGCCTTCGCCAGTTTGGCGAATGGTGGTTGTGGGCATGGGCAGGGCTGCGCGCGTTCTCTCCGTCACCAACACCTGGCCGCGCTGCGGGCGCACCGGCGCCTTCAGGCCGAAATGCGCGGCAAGTGTTGCATTGCCGAGGCCAGCCGCCAGCACCGCACGTTCCGCCTGGATGGTGCCGAGGTTGGTCTCCAGCAGGAAATTGCGCGGCGCCGTCGCAATCCCGGTGATTTTCACATTCGGCAGATAAACCCCGCCAAGCGCCGTGAAACCGTGATGCAGGCTGCGCAGAAGCGCCAGCGGGCTGACATGCCCATCATAAGGCGTGAAGGACGCGCCAACCACTGCAGGGCCAAGGCCAGGCAGCATCTCACGCGCTTCCCGCGCATCCAACATCCGGTATTCAAAGCCATAATTGCCCGCTTCGCGCTTCATCTGTTCCAGGCGCTCGGCGCGTTCCTTCATTTCACGATCGGAAAGGCATAGATGCAGACCGCCCGGCTGAGACAAACCAAGCGACAGGCCGGTTTGCTTGCCCAGATCATCCGCGAGTTCCGCCCAGCTTTCCGCCGATTGGCGCGTCCAGCGCTGATACCAGGGTGCACCGAGCCCCTTGGATTGCACCCAGACCAGGCCGAAATTGCCCCGGCTTGCGCGATAGGCGGCATCCCCTTCATCGAGTAGCGCAACCGAAAGCCCTTCGCGCCTGAGGCCCCAGGCAATGGCGGACCCCACCAGCCCGCCACCAATCACCATTGCGTCAAAGCGTCGTGCTGTCATGACAACACCATTTTATGCCTTTCCGGTTAAGGAAAGGTGCGGGATTAGCGCCCGCCCCCCACCTGCAGGCAGGCCGCCGTCACATAGGAAGCCGCGTCTGAGGCCAGGAACAGAATGCATTCCGCCACTTCCTCGGGCTTGCCAGGCCGGCCCATGGGCACCAGCGGCCCAAGCCGCGCCAGCCGATCCGGCGCGCCGCCACGGGCATGGATTTCGGTCTCGATCAAGCCGGGATTGACCGCATTCACGCGCATGCCTTCCTGCGCCACTTCGCGCGCCAGGCCGATGGTCAGCGTATCCACGGCTGCCTTGCTCGCCGCGTAATGCACATATTCGCCCGCACTGCCGAGTTCGGAGGCGCGGGAGGAGACATTCACAATCGCACCCCCCTTGCCGCCCTGCTTGGTGGACATGCGCTTCACCGCTTCCCGGCAGAACATGGCAAGGCCGGTGACATTGGCGCCCATGGTATTGGCCCAGCCGGCATGGGTTATGGTCTCCAACCGCCCGCGCGGGCCTGTGCCGCCGGCATTATTCACCAGCACATCAATGCGCCCGAAATGCTTCATGACGGCGTCAAAGGCGGCAATCGCATGCGCCTCATCCTCGACCGAGCCTTGCAGCAGCAGCACCTTGGCACCCGCCGCTTCGCAATCGCGCTGCACGGCTTCGGCACTGGCGCTATCCCGCTGGTACGTCAGGCAAAGGTCATAACCACGGGCGGCGGCCATGCGCGCGGTGGCCGCACCAATGCCGCGCCCCGCGCCAGTGATCAGCATGACTTTTCTGGACATGAACAAACCCCATTGTTTTCCCGGTCTTTATGGCATGGGATGGCAGGCTTGCCGATACCCGCGCGGCAGGTGAGCATGGGGGAATAGGAGGCCGCCATGACCCCATCTTTGCCCGTCAGCTTCAAGCCGCTGAACTTTCATGATGCCGTGCCGCGCTTTCCAGCGTTGCAACACGCATCAGCGCCGGCGCAAGACTGGAAAGGCTGAATCATGACACGCAATCTGGAGGGCAAGAGCGCGCTCGTGACCGGTGGCGCCTCTGGCATAGGGCGCGCGACCGCTCTCGCTTTTGCGCGGGACGGAGCGCGGGTGGCGGTGGCCGATATCCTGGAGGATGCCGCGCAAAACACTGTCTCAGAGATCAAGGCGATGGGTGGCCAAGCGTTCGCCATCGCCTGTGATGTCACGGATGATGACGCGGTAAAGGCCATGATCGCGGCGACGGTGGATGCCTTTGGCGGCCTTGACTGCGCCTTCAACAATGCTGGCATCGCCCCTTATCAGGTGAATGCCGGGGGGCAGAAAATCGCGGATGTCGCGCCCGAAGCATGGCGCCGCTTGATTGACGTGAATCTGACTGGCGTTTGGCTATGCCTGCGGCATGAAGTGGCACAAATGCGCGCGCAGGCTTCGGGCGGCGTCATCATCAATACGGCTTCGATCCTTGGATTAGTCGGGACGGCTACCTCCTCTGCCTATGTTGCGGCAAAGCATGGTGTGGTGGGTCTCACGAAAACAGCGGCAGCTGACCATGCCGAGGATAACATCCGCGTCAATGCGGTTTGCCCGGGCTATATCGAGACACCAATGACCGAGGAGACGATGCGCCGGAGGGGTGAGCGCATTCTGGCGCGCGTGCCAATGGCGCGCATGGGCAAGGCAGATGAGATCGCCGAAGCGGTCGTATGGCTTTGTAGCCCGAAAGCGAGCTTTGTAACGGGAGTCTCCTGGGCGGTGGATGGCGGCTATACGGCGATTTGACGCACTTCCTGAAGCGGGCATGATTGCAGCACGGATCGCCGCCACCACCCGGCCCATTTCTGTTTGAGGAACGCCCATGTCTGAAATCGAGATCACCGATGATGCGGGGCTGCGCATCATTCGCCTGAACCGCCCGGAGAAGAAAAACGCGCTGACACGGGCGATGTATAGCGCGATGGCAGTGGCGTTGCGGGATGCTGCAACCACGCCCGCCATTCGCGCCATAATGATCACGGGCGGTGATGCCTGTTTCACCTCTGGCAATGATGTCGCGGATTTTCGGGCGCGTGGCGAGCAGCAGGCGGAAGTCCCCTCCCCCGCGCGGGAAATGCTGGCGGCGCTTGGCGAGTGCCCGAAGCCCGTGGTGGCGGCGGTGGCGGGTTATGCGATCGGCATTGGCACGACGCTGCTTTTGCATTGTGACCTGGTCTATGCCGGGGATAACGCCATCTTCCGCATGCCTTTCGTGGATTTGGGGCTTTGCCCGGAAGGCGGTTCTTCCCTACTGGTGCCGATGCGCGGCGGGCAATTACTTGCCAATGAATTGCTGATGTTGGGGGAGGCTTTTGCGCCGGAAGTCGCGCTGCGTGCCGGCATCATCAATGCCGTGGTGCCCGCCGCCGAATTGCTGGCGCATGCTGAAGCCAAGGCGCGCGCTTTGGCCGCCAAGCCGCCCGCGGCCATGGCGCAAACCAAGGCGCTGCTTAGGCGCGCCGATGCCGCGCGCATCGCCGAGCATATGCAGGTGGAATTCGCGGCCTTCGGCGCGCTGCTGCGCGGGCCGGAAGCGGCGGAAGCGGTTGCGGCGTTTCAGGAAAAGCGCAAGCCGGATTTTTCGCGCTTCTTCGCTTCTGCAAAGGGCTAAGACGATGCTGCATCAATGGCCGGCCCAGGCACGGGTTTATCATGATGTGAGTGTGGCCGAGGCGCTGCCGGATGAAATAGGCAGCGCCGCGCGCATTGCCCTGGTAACCACGCGTTCACTGGCAAAAAGCCGCATCGCCGCGACGGTGCGGGAGGCGCTTGGCACACGACTGGTCGCCGAAAGCGCTGCGATGCGCGCGCATAGCCCGGTTGAGGATGTTTTGGCCTTGGCCGCGCTGCTACGCGAAAGCCGTGCCGAATTGGTTGTGGCGCTTGGTGGCGGTTCGGTGATTGATGGCGCCAAGGTTGCCTGCCTTGCGGTCTGGCGCAGCATTACGGATCGCGCGGCACTGATTGAAGCGGCGGTTTCGCGTGGTGCATCGCCTGGTGCCTGGGATGGCGCCGCGCCCTCACCGCGTTTGGTGGCCGTGCCGACCACGCTTTCAGCCGCCGAATTCGCCCCCCATGCCGGCTATACGGATTTGGCTGAGGGGCGGAAATATCGCGCGCTTGATCCTTGGATGGTGCCGCGCGCTGTTCTGCTTGACCCGGCTGCCACCTTGGAAACACCGGCTGAGCTTTTTCTGTCATCAGGCATTCGCGCCCTTGATCATGCGGCCGAGCGTTGGTGCGCACTGGAACCTGCCCCCTTTTCGGATGCGGTATCGCGCCAGGCCATGCTGATGCTGGCCGAGGGCCTGCCGCGCGTGGCAACCGCAGCCGGGGATTTGCAAGCGCGCGCGCTTTGCCAGCAAGCGGCCTGGCTTTCCGTGCAGGGCGGTTGGGCGGGCGTACCAGTCGGTGCCAGCCATGGGCTTGGCTATATTCTGGGTGCGGCGCGCGGCGTGCCGCATGGCATTACCTCCTGCCTGATGCTGCATGCGGTGATGCGCTGGAATGCGCCGGTGAATGCGGCGCGCCAGGCGGATATCGCGGCGATTTTTGGCGGCACGGAAGCGGGCCCGGCGATTGAGGAATTTGTCGCGGGGCTTGGCCTGCCCACACGGCTGCATCAGCAAGGCATTACAGAGGCTGAAATCCCTGGCCTTGCCGCGCGCTGGACCGGCGATGCGCCGATTGCGACCAATCCCCGCCCTGTGCGTGGGGCAGCGGATTTGGAGGAGATATTGCGCCTGGCGAGTTAAAGGTTCCGCCGCTCTGCCCTAAGCGTCGGCAGGCCGATCCCGGTGGCGTCAAACCCGCCATCCACGGCAATCACCTGGCCGGTCAGATAACTGGCGCGGTCGCTGCACAGAAAGAACACCGCCTCCGCCAATTCCGCTTCCAGCCCATAGCGATTAAGCGGCAAATGGTCGTGATAATCAGCGCGGATTTCCGGCGTATGCACAGCCTTCGCCATGGCCGTGTCCACCGGGCCGGGTGCCACCGCATTCACGCGTATGCCAAGGCTCGCGAATTCCACCGCCTGCTGTTTCGTTAGATGCGCAAGCCCGGCCTTGCTGGTGCCATAGGCGACGCGCAGCGTCGAAGCGCGCAGGCCAGAGATGGAGGTGATATTCACCATCGCGCCGCCGCCGGCCTCCGCCATGATCGGCGCCGCTGCCTGCGCTGCAAGGAAGGGACCGGTCAGGTTCACCGCCAGCACACGCGCCCAATCTTCCGGGGTGGTTTCCAGAATGGGTTTAAAAATGGCGATGCCAGCATTATTCACCAGCGCATCCAGCCGCCCGAAATGCGAGGCGGCCTTTTGTACCGCAGCGCCAATCGCGGGCGGATCTGAGACATCGCAGATGATCTCAAGCGTTTTTGCGGGCTCGGCCAGCGTTGCCATGGTTTCGCGGAGTTGCGCTGCGTTGATGTCAAGCAGCGCGACATTCCAACCCTCGGCGAGGAAGCGCTTCGCAACCGCAAGGCCGATGCCGCGGGCGGCGCCGGTGACAAGGGCGGTTTTCATGGCGTAATCCCTTCCATCACCGAGGCATGCTGCCGGCGCGGCCAGCGGTAGAACCGCCATCAATCACCAATTCACTGCCCGTCATATGCCGCGACGCATCAGACGCCAGGAATACAACTCCCGCTGCGATATCCGCGGCCGTACCGGCTTCCCCCAATGGCACGATATTCGCGGCCAATTGGCGCGGATCAATCGGCGCATTGCGCCCATCCGGGCTGCCTTGCGGCATTTTGTGCCAGATATCGGTTTCGATCACGCCGGGATGAACGGAATTGCAGCGAATGCCATCCCGCGCGCCGGCACATTCCAGCGCCACGGATTTTGCAAAAAGCCGCACCGCCCCCTTGCTCGCGGAATAACCCGCAAGCCCGGCGGAACCGCGAATACCGGCGATGGACGACATCATAATGATGGAACCACCACCCGCACGACGCATGGCAGGAATGGCGTATTTCACGGACAGAAACACACCATCAATGTTCACCGCATTCTGCCGCCGCCATTCAGCCAGCGACATGTCAAGCAGCGGCTTCATGATGGCGATGCCAGCATTGGAAACCAGCACATCAAGCCGGCCGAATTTCGCTTCAATGGCGGCGATTACCTCCGCCCAGCGCGCCTCATCCGTCACATCCTGATGCAGATAAAGCGCCTGATGCCCGGCGGTGCGCAGCTTTGCCGCCAAAGCCTCACCACGCGCATCATCCAGATCGGTCAGCACCACGCGCGCCCCTTCGGCGGCGAGAGCCTCGGCGCAAGCCGCACCAATGCCGGCTGCCGCGCCAGTGATCAGCGCGACCTTGTCTTGGACCTGTCCCATCACATTCCCCCTCAAGCAAAACGTTCCGCCGCGAAGGGCGTGAAATCGAAATTGGGTTTCTCGCCGGCCACCAGCGCGCCCATCAGCGCGCCGGTCGGCGCCGAGCCCGTCAGGCCCAAATGCCCATGACCAAAGGCGCAATAAAGCCCCTGCCATGTGCTGACCGGCCCCATCACCGGCACGCTATCGGGCAGGCAGGGGCGGTGGCCCATCCAGATCTTGCCGCCTTCCGTGCGCGCCTTCGGAAATACCTTTTTCAGATCGCCCAACAACAACA
>JADCFP010000041.1 GCA_020249465.1 Roseomonas sp.
CCGCTATTCCTGATCCCTCCCGCGCTGATGGTGCTGGTGCCGGTTGGCCTGATCCTGAAGCAACCCAATCTTGGCACCGCCTTGATCACTGCCATGAGTGGCGCTGCGGTGTTTTGGGCGGCCGGCATGCGCTGGTGGAAATTCGCGCTGGTCGCGGGTGCAGCGGCTATTGCTGCCCCCATCGCCTATGATCATTTGCGCGATTATCAGCGCGCGCGCATCACCACCTTTCTTGATCCGGAAAGCGATCCGCTTGGTGCGGGCTATAACATCATCCAATCCAAGATCGCGCTTGGGTCGGGCGGCATGTCGGGCAAGGGCTTCCTGCAAGGCACGCAGGGGCATTTGAACTTCCTGCCGGAAAAGCAGACGGATTTCATCTTCACCCTGATCGCCGAGGAATTCGGCTTCATCGGCGCTATGGCGACGCTGTTCATGCTGCTATCGGTAATTGTGTTCTGCTACATCGTCGCCTTCAGATCGCGCCATCAATTCGGCCGGCTGCTCGCGATTGGGCTTGGCACCAATTTCTTCCTTTATGTGTTTGTGAATGTCGCCATGGTCACCGGCGCCATTCCGGTGGGCGGCGTGCCGCTGCCGCTGATCAGCCATGGCGGTTCGGCCATGCTGACGGTGATGATCGGCTTCGGCCTTTTGCTGTCAGCCTATGTGCACCGAGACGCCGAATTGGGGCCCATGCGTGAATAGCGCGCGGCTGCTGCTGGCTTGGGTGTTGGCCGGGCTGGTGGCGGGCATCGTGCTGCATCTTTCGGGCAATACCGCCTACGCCACCATCGCCTGGGCCGCGGCTTCGCTGCCGGTTGCGCTGCATGTCGCCCTTGGCGTGCTGCGCTCATTGCTCGGTGGGCGGCTTGGCGTGGATGTGATCGCGCTATTCTCCATCCTGGGCGCCTTGGCGCTGGATGAGGCCGCTGCCGCCGCCGTGATTGCGTTGATGGTCGCGGGTGGCGAGGCTTTGGAAGCCTGGGCGGAGGGCCGCGCGCAAGGGGCCCTGACCGATCTTCTGGCGCGCGCCCCGCGCGGTGCCGCGCGCATCAGCAATGGCGAAATCAGCGAAATCACCTTGGATGCCATCACGCCCGGTGATCTGCTGCTGGTCCGCCCGGGAGAAACAGTCCCCGCCGATGGCACGCTGGAAGATGCTGGCGCGACGCTGGATGAAAGCATGCTGACCGGCGAACCCCTGCCCGTTTCGCTGGCACAAGGTGCAAGGCTGCGGAGCGGTGCGGTGAATGCCGGCGGCGCCTTTCGCATGCAGGCCAGCGCGGGGGCTGCGGGCAGCACCTATGCCGCCATCATTCGACTGACCCAGGCGGCAGCGCAATCGCGCGCGCCGCTCGTGCGGCTCGCGGATCGTTGGGCGATTGCCTTCATCATTCTGACCTGTTGCGTCGCTGGCGCGGCCTGGTTGATCTCAGGCGACCCGCGCCGCGCGCTGGCGGTGCTGGTGGTGGCAACCCCCTGCCCGCTTATTCTCGCCGCGCCCATTGCGCTGGTTGCGGGCATTGGTCGCGCGGCACGGCGCGGCATTGTTGTGAAGGGCGGCGCCGCGCTGGAACGGCTCGCGCGCATTCGCACGGTGATTTTTGACAAGACCGGCACGCTGACCCCCGGTCGGCCGAGGCTGGCGGGGATCGAGGCAGACCCAGCGCTTGGTCGCGATGCGGCGCTGCGTCTCGCGGCTTCACTCGCACAGGCATCGACCCATCCGGTTTCGGTCGCACTCGTTGCCGCCGCCCGTGCGCGCGGCTTTGACCTGCCCGTACCCGAAAGCGTGGAGGAAACCCCAGGCGGTGGCCTCTCTGGCATGGTGGAGGGCAAGGTGCTGACCCTCGGCAGTGAGGGTTTTTTGATCGGCCAAGGCATGGGCCCGGAAAACGGGCTTTTCGCCGCAGCCTTGGTAAGCGCCGCCGGTTCGGTCGGCTGGCTGGCGGTGGAAAGGCGCGCAGCGGCGGCCTTCATCATGGCCGATGGGCTCCGCGAAGAAGCCCCGCGCGCTGTGCGGGCACTCCGCCGGCTTGGTATTGCGCGCATTCTGATGGTGACCGGGGACCGCGGCGCCGCCGCCACACCGATTGCCGCTGCGCTTCGCCTGGATGCCATGCTGGCGGACCGCGATCCGGAAGGAAAGCTGATCGCGCTCAAGGCCGAGGCCACGAACGGCCCGGTCGCCATGGTGGGTGATGGCGTGAATGACGCGCCGGTGCTGGCCGCCGCTGATGTCGGCATTGCCATGGGCGCGCATGGCACCGCTGCCGCGGCTGAAGCGGGTGATGTCGTGCTGCTTGCTGATCGGCTGGACCGTGCGGCGGAAGCGATTGCCATTGCCCGCCGCGCGCGGCGCATTGCGCTGCAAGCGATTTTGCTCGGCATGGGGTTGTCGCTGCTGGCCATGGTGGCGGCGGCTTTCGGGTGGCTGAGCCCACTCGCCGGCGCACTGCTACAGGAAGCGATCGATGTCGCGGCCATCCTTTACGCTTTGCGCGCCCTTTTGCCCGGTGATGACGCCGTGGCGCGATTGTCTGGCGAAGCCGGGCTTTCCGAGCGCGTGGCCGAACATGCCGGGCTGCGTGACCTGGCGGAGGCATTGCGCGGCGCGGGTGAGACACTCCATGAAGGCCCCGCGCAGCTTGCCGAATTGCGCGCGCTTGAACGCCGCCTGCGGGAGGAATTGCTGCCGCATCAGGCCGCCGAGGAAAGCGCGCTTTACCCCGAAGCCGCCGCGCGGTTGGGTGGGCAGGACCCGCTCGGGGTATTGCTGCGCATGCATACCGAAATCGAGGGGCTGGCGGATCGCTTTTCCACCCTGCTGCCGCTTGCCGAAGCACCGGGCGGCTTTGCCGAGGTGGCGCCGGCGCTCAGGCGCACCCTATTCGCGCTGGAGGCTTTACTCGCGCTTCATCTGACGGCGGAGGAGGAAGCCTTGGCCGGCCTGACGGGGCCCGAGGCAGAGGCCGTGCATTCCCCTCGCTAAACCACTCGCTTCTGCGCTAAAGCCTACTTTGAGATGAGCACGCAGCCCCCCGAATCCGAAGCGCCCAGCCGCGACGGGCTATGGCCCATGCCGCCCGGCCCGCCGCATGAGGAACGCCATTTCACGCAGAATGAGGTGGTGCGCGATCTGGTGATTGGCACCGCCGATGGCCTGACCGTGCCCTTTGCGCTGGCAGCCGCCTTGTCAGGCGCGGTCGCGGCCAATCCGCTGATTGTCACCGCGGGCCTTGCGGAAATAGCGGCCGGCTGCGTTGCGATGGGGCTTGGCGGGTATCTGGCCGCGCGCACAGAGGCCGAGCATTTCACCGCCGAACGCAAGCGCGAAGAAGAGGAAACCGAAATCTACCCGGATCGCGAACGCTGGGAAGTGGCCGCCATCCTGCATCGCTATGGCGTGCGCGGCGATGCCTTGCGCGCGGCAGTCGATAGCATCTGCGCCGATAAGCGCCGCTGGGTGGATTTCATGATGCGCTTCGAATTGGATTTGAAGGAACCGCAGCCCGATCGCGCGGCATGGTCAGCCATCACCATTGGCGGGGCTTATGTGGTGGGCGGGTTATTGCCGCTTTCACCCTATATGCTGCTGGACAGCACGCATCAGGCTTTGGTGATTTCCGCCTGCATTACCGGCGTGGCGCTAGCGGGGTTTGGTTGGCTGAAGGCGAAGGCAACCGGCCTGCCCGCGACACGCGGCGCGGTGCAGACGTTGTTCATTGGCGGTCTTGCTGCGGGTGTTGCGTATACGGTGGCGAAGCTGGTGGGCGGCTAAGCCGCGCCCCTCACAAGGCGCGATTGGCCCGCGCCACCACCGCTTCAAACAGCACCTGACAACCGGCCTCAGCCTCCTCCGGCATGATGCTTTCCGCTTCATTATGCGAAAGCCCATCCTTGCAGGGCGTGAAGATCATGGCGGTTGGCACGGAACGCGCGACATAAACCGCATCATGCCCGGCGCCCGAGATGATGTCGCGCGCGGGCAAGCCAAGGCGTTTCGCAGCCTGACGCACCAGATCAACGCAGGAAGGATCGAAGGGTTGCGCGGGGATGCGGAACAGCTCGGTCAATTCCAGCTTGCAGCCATTGGCTTCGACAAGCTTCCGCGCTTCTTCTGGAAAGCTCTCCGCAAGACCCTGGATTTGCGCATCCGATGGGTGGCGGAATTCCACGCTGAAGCGCACTTCGCCCGGCACCACGTTACGGCTGGCGGGCAGCACCTGCAGAAAGCCGACCGTGCCGCGGCCATCCTCACCACGCGCGCGCATCAGCGCGTCAACACGCTCAATCACGCGTGCGGCGGCGACCAGCGCATCGCGCCGCGCGGAAGGCGGCGTGGTGCCGGCGTGGCTATCCTGCCCGAGGATCACCGCATCATACCAAACCTGCGCCTGAGCGCCGGTCACGATGCCAATCTGCTTGCCTTCGCGTTCCAGGATCGGGCCCTGTTCGATATGCAATTCGAAATAAGCATCCGCCGGAAAGGGCGCGGCCTTATGCGGGCCCTTATAGCCGATGGCATCAAGCGCTTCGCCAACACTCACGCCATCCACATCGCGCAGGCTATAGGCTTTTTCCTGCGTATAGATGCCGGCCCAAACGCCGCTACCCATCAGCGAATGGCCGAAGCGGCTGCCTTCCTCATCGGTCCAATTCACCAATTCGATGGGCGCTTCGGTGGTGATGTTCAGATCATTCAGGCTCCTCATTACCTCAAGCCCCGCAATCACGCCAAGCGCGCCGTCAAACTTGCCGCCGGTCGGCTGGCTATCAAGGTGGCTGCCAAGCAGCACGGGCAGGCGCTTGGGATCACGGCCTTCGCGGCGGGCGAACATATTGCCGATGGAATCAACGCGCACCGTCAGGCCAAGCGCCTCGCACCAGCCGCGAAAGCGATCCCGCCCGGCCTTGTCCACATCGGTCAGCGTCAGGCGCTTCACGCCGCCCTTGGGGGTGGCGCCGATTTCGGCCATGGTCATCAGACTATCCCACAGGCGCTTGCCATCAATGCGCTGATTCGTGCCGCTCATGTTCTGCTTATCCTTGGCTTGATGTCGACCTGCCTTTGGCGCGCGAAACGCCCCCTGTCCAGAGGGCGTCAGCCCACCGCGAAACCGGCGGCGCGAAAGCGTGCTTGGCCTTCGGGGCCAGTGAGCGCGGCCAGCAAGCCGCGCGCGCCTTCAGCATCCGCCGCGCCAGTCGCAACAGCGCCGACATAGGGTGTGACAAGCTGCGCCGTATCCGGCAGCGGCCCGACCAGCGCGGCCCCCGGCACGGCGATGATTTCGCTGATTTGCGAAAGGGCCATGGCCGCGCGGCCTTCCGCGACGGCCCCCACCGCCGCACCCCCGCCGGGGAAGACCAGCACGCGGCCACGCAGCGCCTCCACCAACCCCAGCCTTTCGATCAGCCGCGCCGCATGGCTGCCTGCGGTGGCGCCCGTGGCGGGATCGGAATGGGCGATGACTGGTGCCGCGAGGATGGCCGCCCGCAGCGCCGCTTCCGTGCTGATATCGGGCCGCGCCGCGCCCCGGGGTACCGCGACGCCGATCAGCATGCGGCCCAATTCGCGCGCGCTGGCGGCTTCAACCAGGCCAGCACCCGCGAGCGCCGAGATTTGCGCCGCGCTATTCAACACCAGATCGGCGGCTTCCCCGTCCCGCAGCCGGCGCGCCACCACGCCAGCATTGGCGGTTTGCAGCGCCACTGCCCGCCCGGTACGCGCCGTGAAGGCCACCGCAATATCCTGGGCAGAGGCTGCAACCGCGCCGGTCCCCAGCACCCTCAAGGGCGCGGCCTGGGCCAGCGCGGGCATGGGCAGTGCAAGGGCTGCAAATAACGCGCGGCGTTGCATCTTCAGGCCCCCCATGTGCATCTTACGCGCCTGTTCTAACCCATGCCTGCCCCCAGGAGAAACTCCATGGCTCATGCGCTTGAAAGCTCTAGCCCTGCCATTTTGCGCAATTCCGAATTGGATGCGGAAGCCGTGCGCGCCGCGCGGGTTGATCTCGCTGCCTGTTTTCGCATGGCGGCGCGGCTTGGCCTGCATGAGGGGATTTGCAACCACTTCTCCTTCGTGGTGCCGGGGCGCGATGATCTATTCCTGGTGAACCCCTATGGCTGGGCATTTTCGGAAATCACCGCATCGCGCCTGCTAGTCTGCGATTTCAAGGGCAATGTGGTGGCGGGCGATGGCGTGCCGGAAGCGACCGCCTTCTACATCCATGCGCGCATGCACCTGAACAAGCCGCGCGCCAAGGCAGCGTTTCACACGCATATGCCGAACGCCACCGCCCTTGCCATGCTTGAAGGCCCGCCCTTGGTTTGGGCCGGGCAAAGCGCGCTCAAATTCTATGGCCGCACCCTGGTAGATGAGGATTACAATGGCCTTGCCCTGGATGAGAGTGAGGGTGACAGGATCGCCGCTTCGATCGGTGATGCCGATATCGTCTTCATGAAAAACCACGGCGTCATGGTGGTGGGGGCGAACATCGCCGAAGCCTGGGATGATCTTTACTATCTGGAACGTGCGGCGGAAGCGCAGCGCCTGGCGATGGGCACGGGGCGCAAACTTAAGCCCGTGCCGGCCGAGATCGCCGCGCGCACCTATGCGCAAATGCGCGAAGGGGATCGTGAAAGTGCCAGGCTGCATCTGGAAAGCATCAAGCGCATCCTGACGCGTGAAGAGCCGGATTTCATGCATTGAATTCTGCCGCCACCCAGCGCGGCTTATTGTTGCTGGTGATCACGACCGTCGGCTGGGGGATGAATTGGCCGGCGATGAAAGTGCTGCTGGCCGAATTGCCGCCGCTGACGACCCGCGCGATTGGCGGCGGGCTTGGCTTTCTGGTGCTGCTGGCCGTGACGCTTCTGCAAAAGGAAAGTCTTGCCGTGCCACGCGCAATTTGGGGCAGGCTCACGCTTATTTCGCTGCTGAATGTCACGGCCTGGATGGGGATGGCGAGTTTTTCGCTGCTGTGGCTGGCAGCATCGGAAGCGACGATCATTTGCTACACCATGCCGGTTTGGGCTGCGGTTTTTGCCTGGATTATTCTTGGGGAAAAGCCAAGCCTTGCGCGTGTATTGGCGCTGGTGCTGGCGCTATCGGGCCTGGTTTATCTGGTGCTGGGCAAGGGGCTTGATCTTGGCTTGGCGAAACTACCCGGCGTTGCCTTGGGCTTGGGCTCGGCGGTGCTGTTCGCACTTGGCACCGTGCTGACCAAACGCATGCCGCTTGGCCTGCCGCCATCAAGTTCCGTTGCCTGGCAGGTGGGCATTGGTGTGGCGCCGCTATTCATCGCCGCGATGATTTTCGACCCGCTCGATTTCAGCCATGTTTCGGGTTTGGGCATTGGGCTGCTGATTTATGGCGGCGTTTTCGCGCTTGGGCTTTGCTATCTTTCCTGGTTCGGCGCACTGAAAATGCTGCCCGCATCGCTTGCCTCACTTGGCACGGTCATCACGCCCGTGGTCGGTGTGGTGGGTGCCGCGCTGTTCCTGGGCGAGCCCTTTGGCTTCCGCGAAATTCTGGCACTGACCCTGGTATTATCGGGCGTGGTGCTGGCAGTCCGGGGCTGAACGCGTCAGTTGCGCGGCACGTTCAGCTTGCTCAGGATCGGGCGCCATTGCGTATCGGATTGGCGCAGGAAATCGCTGAAATCCTCGGGCGACCCGCCAGCCAGGAATTGGCCTTCCGTGATCAGTCTTTCGCGAATGCGCTGATCTTTCAGCGCTTCATTTGCGGCGGCATTTACGCGCTGCACCATATCCGCCGGCGTACGCGCCGGGGCGAGCAGCCCAAACCAGCTCAATACGTCAAGACCAGGGGCGAATTCCGCAATGGAAGGCACATCCGGCGTTGATTCAATCCGCCGCGCGCTGGTCCAGGCAATCAACCTGCCGCGCCCATCACGATGCACGGGCTGCGCCGTGCCGCCTGATACCACCAGCACATCAAGATCACCCGCCATGAAGGCCGCAAGCTGGGCGGAATCGCCACGATAGGTGACATCCTGCATGGTAATGCCCAGCCGTTCCATCACCATCAGCATGGCAACATTCGTGAGCGTTGTCGGTCCATTGGTGCCATAGGTCATTTGCCCTGGCCGCGCCTTGGCGGCCGCAACCCAGCCCGGTACATCCGCCGCACCGCCGCGCATTTGCGTAATGATGCCGAAGGGAAAAGTGGTGGCCAGCATTACCGGTGCGAAATCTTCCAGCTTATAGGGAAGATTGGGCACGATCACGGGATTGATGGTGAGCGTGGTCCCCGCAGCCATCAACAGCGTATGGCCATCAGGCCGCGCGCGCGCCACGAATTCAGCGCCGATGATGGTATTGGCGCCGGCGCGATTTTCCACCTGCACTGGCTGGCCCAGCAAGGCTGTCATGCGTTCGGCCAATAGGCGGCTCACGATATCCGTGCTGCCACCGGGCGCGAAGGGAACGACAATGGTGATGGGTCGCGGCGCCGCCCCACCCTGCGCCAAAGCGGGGCTGGTCAGCCTAAGCGCGGCCAAACCAGCAAGCAAGGGGCGACGTGCGATATGATCAGCCATGAGCCATTTCCTCCCGACATCAGCGGCTTTGAGCGCCACCAACTTAATTCGCAAAAAGTCTAAGCAGGAACGGCCATATTGTCGAGCAAGCGCACCGACCCAAGCCCTGCCGCCGCCAAAAGCCGCATCGGTGCAGTGGTTTTTTGCTGCAAGGGTTCCAGCGTTTCTGCCGCGACAAGCGCCAGGTAATCTGGCGCAAAACCTGCGGCGATCAGCCGAGCCTCGCCCTCAGCCAGAACCTGCGCAACGGCACCACCCGCGACAATCGCCCGCGTCACATCTTGCATGATTTGATAGAGCATCGGCGCCGTCGCGCGTTCAGCGGCAGTCAGGAAACGATTGCGCGATGACATGGCAAGCCCATCGGCTTCGCGCATGGTGGGCACCGCTTCAATATGGATGGGGATATCCAGATCGCGCGCCATGCGGCGGACCACCTGCAATTGCTGCCAATCCTTCTCCCCAAAGGCGGCGAGATCGGCGCTGCTTTGCAGGAACAGCTTGGCGCAAACAGTGGCGACGCCGCGGAAATGGCCGGGCCGCGCATCGCCTTCAAAACCTTGCGATGGGCCGGCAACTTCAATGACGCTGGCGCTGCCGGGTGGATACATGGCCTCCACGGGCGGCAACCAGACCAAATCGCAGCCGGCATCGCGCAGTTTTGTAAGGTCCCCATCCTCATCACGCGGATAGCGCGCCAAATCATCGCTGGCGTTGAATTGCAGCGGATTGACGAAGATGGAAGCGGCCACCGCGCCCGCCCCGGCAGCGCGCGCCGCGCCCAGAAGGGTAAGATGTCCCTGATGCAGCGCACCCATGGTCGGCACGAGGCCGAGGCTGCGGCCATTGGCCCGCAGTGCAGCGCAGGCGGCCCGAAGCGAAGGGAGGTCTCGGCAGATCAACATGGGGCATTACTGGCGCTTTGCGCATTGCGGGACAAGCGGTGTCGCTGCATGGTCAGCCCATGAATACCGCCCCGCTGCCCCTGATCCGCTTGCTCCCTGGCCGAGACCGCCGCGTGAAATCCGGCCATCCTTGGGCCTTTTCCAATGAAATCGCGATGACCCCGGCGGCCAAGGCGTTGCCGCCAGGGAGTGTGGTGCGCCTTGAAGGCGATGATGGCGTCAAGCATGGCGTTTGGCATTTCAACCCGCATTCGCTGATTGCCGCGCGCAAGCTGGATCGCAACCCCGATGCCGCCTGCGATGCCGCCTGGTTCAGGAAGCGCTTGCAGGAAGCGCTGAGCCTTCGCGACAAGCTGTTCGACCGCCCGCATTACCGCCTGATCCATGCCGAAGCTGATGGCCTGCCAGGATTGGTGATTGACCGCTACGGCGATGCGGTGACGATCCAGGCCAATAGCGCCGGCATGGAAGCCGCCACACCCTTGATCCTGGAAGCGCTGCACGCCCTGATCACGCCCCGCATGGTGATTGCCCGCAATGACAGCGCCGTGCGCGCGCTGGAAGGCTTGGCCGAGGAAACCAAGCTGTTGCATGGCGAAGCGGGCATGATCTCGGTGGAAGAAAGCGGCCTGAGCTTCGCCGTTGATCCGCTCGGCGGGCAGAAGACCGGTTGGTTCTTTGATCAGCGCGAACATCGTGCCCGTGTCGCGCGGCTGGCGAAGGGGGCCACCGTTCTTGATGCCTTCTGCCACACGGGCGGCTTTGGTATCTCGGCTGCCGTCGCGGGGGCAGCGCATGTCACGCTGCTGGACCGGAGCGAGGCAGCACTGGCTTTGGCGCTGGAAGCGGCGCAGCGCAATAACGTGGCGGATCGGGTGGAAACACAAAAGGCCGAAGCGCTGGAAGCCTTGGAACGCATGGTGGGTGCGGGCAAGCGCTTCGGCGTGGTAATCACGGACCCGCCCGCCTTTGCCAAGGCGCGCAAGGACCAACCTGCGGCGTTGCGCGCCTATGGCAAATTGGCGCGGCTTGGCGCGACTTTGGTGGAAAAATCCGGGTTTTTCTTCATCGCGTCCTGCAGCCATCATGTCGCACCGGGCGAATTCGCCGATGCCGTCGCCTGGGGCGTGCAGCGTGCGGGGCGGGAGGCGCGCATTCTGCATATGGGCGGCGCGGGGCCGGATCATCCGCTGCACCCGATGCTGCCCGAAAGCGCCTACCTCAAGGGCATATTGATGCAGCTCAGATGAAGCACTCCGCCGGGCTTGCACGCGCCTATCGCGCTTCCTGCTATTTTGCGGGCGAGCATGCCGCGCGCATCGGGCAACGCGCACCGGCTTTGGACGCGCTGCTGCGACGCTGGCGCGTGGTTGAAGGCGTTTTCATGGCCGCCGGCAATCCCTTCAGCCGACGCATGGCCGCGGGCTGGAATGCGCGGCGCCATGTGGCGTTGCGGGAACGCCTGCGTGCCTTGCCCCATGTTGAAGGCAAGGGCGGCGCCAAGCGCTGGTGGGAAGCGCATTACTTCATCGGTATCTGTGCTGCACGCGGCAAGCGCCTGGCGCGGCTGTTTCGACAAAACGCCATGGTGGCGCTGCGGCGCGGGGCGAAGGCGCGGCTGATATGGGTTTTTTGAAAACCGCCGCTGCCTTTCTTGTTGCCGTGTTTATCCTGCGCGCAGCGCTCGGCGCGATGTTCCAGGCGCCGGGCGCGGCCGGCCCCGCTTTGGTGGAAGCCTTCGCTTTGGATTGGGCAGGCTTCGGCACGCTGGTTGGCCTGTTCTGGCTGCCAGGACTTTTCCTTGCCTATCCTTTGGGCTTGGTCGCGCGGCGCTTGGGCGATAGGCGCGGTGTGCTGCTGGGCTTGGTGTTACTGATTCTGGGGGCGCTTGTTTCTACGCATGCGGAAGATGTGGCGCGACTGATCGCGGGACGCTTGCTGATGGGCCTTGGCACGCTGCTGGTGATTTTGCTGCTCACGAAAATGGTGCAGGACCGCTTTCTGGGCCGAGACCTTTTTCCCGCCATGGCGATTTATGTGCTGGGTTGGCCGCTGGGGATTGCCGCTGCGCAGGCGGCGCTTCCCAGCTTTGTGCCTGATCATGGCTGGCAATTTCCCTATCAGGTCGCGGCCTTTGCCGCCGGCATCGCCTTCATCGCAGTTGCGCTGGCCCGCGGGCCGGAACCGCGCGCGCTGCCGATCAGCACCGCTACCAGCAGCGCGCTGACGCGCGATGAGTTTCGCCGCATGTGCCTTGCTGGCGCCTGCTGGGCGCTGGTGAATGGCGCCTATATGGTGCTGGTGAGCTTCGCGCCACCGATGCTGATGGCGCGCGGGCTTGGCCTGGCGGAGGCGAGCTTCGCGACCTCCCTGATTTCCTGGTCCAATATGCTGGCAGTGCCGGCGGGCGCCTGGCTCGCGCGTCGCGCAGGTGTTGCCGGCCCCATGACGATCAGCGCGAGCCTGCTTGCCATGCTGGCTGCGCTGGCCTTGCCGATGGCGGATGTGGCCTGGGCGCCGCTTTTCGGCCTGCTGCATGGCTTTTGCTACGCGCTGCCCATCACAGTGTTTTCAGCATTGGCGGCCGAGGCCGTGGCGCCGGAACGCCGCGCACGGGGCTTGGGCGTTTATTTTGTGTGGTTCTATGCCGGCTGCACAGGATGCCCTGCACTCGCCGGGTGGCTGCGCGATGCCACCGGCAGCCCGACGGCGCCGGTGTTTTTTGCGGTGGTGGCACTTGGTGCGGCGCTGGCGCTTTATGTCTGGTTCAGGCGGGATTTGGCGCGGGGATAAGGGGCTGAAGTCACAAAAAAATCACCGCTGACATCATGACAGCGCCACAAACTTAGCTTGGGCGCTTCATCTTTGCGGGATCCGCATCATCCCAAACACTCTCGGGCATGGGCAGGCCCGCGAAAACCTCCGCGCCCAGCGGCTGATTTGGCGAAATGCCCAAACCTTCCAGCACCCACATGAATTGCCGCGAATGCTGCCCCGCGTGCCAGACCGTGCGTTCCAGGAATTCATGCATCGTCTGTTCGCCGTAATAGACATCGGCGCGCGCCGACCAATCACGCGTGCGGCCTGCGCCATCAAACCAATCCGACATGCGCTGGCGCATTTCCTCGCAATAGGCGATCAGCTTCTCGCGCGTCGCATCCTGTTCGTCTGGCACCCGCATATAACTATCGAAGGTCAATGGAATGCCGTTTTCATGTTCCAGGAAAGCATCGGCAATATTGGCGATGTGCCAGCCAAGCTGTGCAAAGGAACGCGGGCGCTTGGGGAGCATTTGTGCCAGCGCAGAATCCGGCATTTGCGCCAGAAACCGCGCACTACCCGCCAAAATCGCATCCAGCCTACGGCGCATTTCATCCACCGGCAGCATGCGCTGTTCACCAAGCTTGATGTCGCAAAGCTTCGCGATATCGCGCAACACCTGGCCATTGGCCCAGGCATCGCCGCGCGTGACAATCGGCACTTGCCTGAGGCCAAAGCGCGCAAGCTCATCATAAGCGCCTTCATCTTCCAGCACATTGCGGGAAATGAAGGACACGCCATGACGCGTGAGGAATTCCTTGGTACGAAGGCAGGAAGAACACCCGGTCATCCAATAGACGCGAATGGCTTCATCCGGTGCGGCGACATTGTTCATGGTCCTTCTTCCTCAATCATTGCGTTTGGAGAGATTGGCGAGATATTCGATCACTTCGTCGCGTCCGACAACATCGCCATATTTGGCGTTGATATCGAAAAGATTGGCATCATGCGGCCCATCATGGCGATCGCCCACACATTCCCGCGGCACGATCACACGGTAGCCATGCTGTACCCCATCCAATGCACCGGCACGTACACAGCCGCTGGTCGAGCACCCGGCCAGGATGAGCGTATCAACACCTAGCGTTGCCAGCATGGGCGCGAGCGGCGTTCCGAAGAAGGGGCTTGGGTATTGCTTGACGATCACAACTTCCTCCGGAAGCGGCGCCACTTTTGGGTCAATTTCAGCAAGTGGCTCACCTGGTACCAGGTTGCGCAGTGCGGGCACTTTGCGCACAAACCAGCCGCCATCAGCGCCTGAGGGGTGATACATCACCTTGGTATGGATCACCGGAATGCCGGCAGCGCGCGCGGCTTGCAGCAGTGGCGCCGTATCGGCCACGGCGCGCACCACGCCTTCGGCAAAAAACGGCGAGCCCGGCGTGGTATAGGCAAGGGTGAAATCAATCACCACCACGGCTGGGTTGCGCCCATAGCCAACCTTGCCATCAAAAACACCCGTATAATTGTCTTCACGAGAGACCGACATTGGCGATGCTCCTCAATTTTCTTCGGGGAAATGACAGGCGGTGAAATGCTGCGCAGTCTCGGCAGGTTTCAACGCCGGATCGTCCGTCACGCAAGCTTGCGGCAGGCGCGTGCCCGCTGCCGTAACGGTATCACCACCGCGCGCGGCAATGATGCGCGCGCGTGGGCAGCGCGGATGGAAGCGGCAGCCGGTCGGCAGCGCGGCCGCTGAGCCGATCTCCCCAATCGGGCGGATGCGTTCGCGCGTTCTCTCCCGCACCGGGTCCGCATGCGGCACGGCGGACAGCAAGGACACCGTATAGGGATGGCGGGGCTTGCGATACAGCGCATCGCGCGGCGCGATTTCCACAATGCGCCCCAGATACATGACCGCCACGCGATCACTGACATGCCGCACCACGGCCAGATCATGCGCGATGAACAGGTATGAAACCGATGAGCGCGCCTGAATTTCCGCCAGCAGATTGAGGATTTGCGCCTGCACCGAAACATCCAGCGCCGAGACAGGTTCATCCAAGACCACCAGCGCAGGATCAAGCGCAATGGCCCGCGCAATGCCGATACGCTGGCGCTGCCCGCCGGAAAATTCATGCGGATAGCGCCCTGCCATGGCAGCACGCAGCCCAACCAGTGACAGCAGCGCGCCAACACGTTCACGCGCTTCATGCCGCGACATGCCCTGGGTGGTCATGGGCTCTGCGATGATTTGGCCGGCGGTCATGCGCGGGTCGAGCGAACCATAGGGGTCCTGAAACACCATTTGCATGCGCGGGCGCATGGCGCGCAATTCGCCGGCGGAAGCGCTGATCACATCGCGCCCTTCAAAGCGTAGCTTTCCGCTGCTTGGTTCAATCAGGCGGAGCACCAGCCGGCCAAGGGTGGATTTGCCGCTGCCGGTTTCCCCAACCAGGCCCAGCGTTTCACCAGCAGCGAGGGTGAAGGAAACTCCATCCACCGCACGGATCGTAGCGCGCTTGGCGCCAAACAGGCTACTGCCACCGCCGAAATTCTTTTGCAGCGCTTCAACTTCAAGAAGGGCGGTCATCGCGCAAGCTCCAGCAGCCCCGCCCGGTGGCAGGCAACCGCGTGGCGGTCGGCGGTCAGGCCCGGGCGTTCGCGCTGACACCCCGCATCTTCACGCATGGCAAAGCAGCGCGGCGCAAAAGCGCACCCCGCAGGCCGCCGCGCAGGATCGGGCGGCGCACCGGAAATCGGCGCAAGCTTTGCCCCGGCAGGTGAGTCGAGATCAGGAATGCTGCGAAAAAGGGAGATGGTGTAGGGATGACGCGGCGCACGAAAAACCTCCTCAACCCTGCCGGTTTCCACCACGCGCCCCGCATACATCACCGCAACGCGATCCGCCTGCCGCGCCACGACACCAAGATCATGCGTGATCAGCACCATCGCCATGCCATCTGCCTCACGCAAATCCGTGAGCAGATCCAGCACCTGCGCCTGCACTGTCACATCCAGCGCGGTGGTTGGTTCATCGGCGATCAGCACGCGCGGGCCAAGCGCAATCGCCATCGCAATCAGCACGCGCTGGCGCATGCCGCCCGAGAATTGGTGCGGGTAATCATCCACGCGCCGCGCCGGGTCAGGGATTTGCACCCGCGCCAGCAGCGCGATGGCCCTCTCACGCGCCTCAGCGCGGGAAATCGGCAAATGGGCGCGCAAAACCTCAATGATCTGATCACCAATGCGGAAGACCGGGTTGAGGCCCGTGAGCGGGTCCTGGAACACCATACCAATCCGTGCGCCGCGACGACGGCGCAAATCCTCAGGCGAGAGCTGCAACAAATCCTCGCCTTCCAGTAGCGCCCGACCAGCAATCACGCGGCCTGGCTTTGGCAGCAGGCCAAGCGCGGAGGTGAAGGTCACGGTCTTGCCAGAACCACTTTCGCCAACAATGGCCAGGGTTTCCCCCGCTTGCACCTGCAAGGAAACATCTTCAACCAAGCGAACCGCGCCAGCTTCGCCCGGTACGGCGGCGGTCAGGTTCCGCAATTCAAACATCGCGGTCATAACAGCTTGCCCGTATTACGGCGCATCTGCGGGTCCAGCGTATCGCGCAGCCCATCACCCAAAAGGTTCAGCACAATGACAGTAAAGGCGATGCAAAGCCCGGCTGAAAGCGAAATCAGCGGATTAGTGGTGATGGCGGTTTGGCCTTCCGCAATCACATTGCCCCAGGTGGGTGTCGGCGGCTGCACACCAAGCCCAAGGAAGGAAAGCCCCGCCTCCGCCAAAATGGCCGTGGCAGCACTGACCGTTGCCACCACAATCACCGGCGGTAGCGCATTCGGGATGACATGGCGAATGATGATTTTCCAGGTGGAAAGCCCAATCGCACGCGATGCCTCAATAAATGGCCGTGGACGGATGGTGAGCACGACCGAGCGCATCACAGCGGCCACGCGCGGCGTATAGGCAATGGCCACCGCCAGGATGATGGAATCAAGCGTATTGCCGCGCGCCGCCACCAGCGCGAGTGCCAATAGAAAGGATGGGAAGGCGAGCAGGATATCAATAATCGCGACCAGCGCGCGTTCCAGAAAGCCGCCCGCATAACCCGCTATGGCACCCAGCAGCGTGCCGGCGGAAAGCGAGATGAGCACGACGAAAAACCCGACTTGCAGCGAAACCTGCGCGCCATGGATCAGGCGTGAGAGCACGCAGCGGCCAAACTGATCCGTCCCCAGCCAATAGGTCGCCGAGGGCTGCGCCAGCGTATTCATCAAATCCGTCCGCGTCGGCGAATGCGGCGCAATCCAGGGCGCGAATAGTGCGACAACCAGCAAAAGGCTGATGCTGATGGCGCCAATCATAAAGCCAGGATGGCGCAAATAACGCCTGAGTGTCGCACGCTTGCGCGCGGCATTGTCTTCCAGCGCTTCCTGGGCTTCGGTCATGGCGGTCATGAGCGGCGCAGCCTTGGATCTATCGCGCCATAAATCAGATCAAGCGCAGTATTCAGTAGCACGACCGCCGCCGCCAGCACCAGAACGCCGGCCTGAACCAGTTGGTAATCGCGTGCCAAAATCGCCTTCAGAATGGTGGAACCAAGCCCGGGGCGGCTGAACACCGCTTCCACCAGAATCGCATTGCCGAGCGACCAGGCAAAGGTCACGCCAATCACTGCGAGTACGGGGATTAGCGCATTGCGAAACGCCAAATGCCAGACAATACGCCGTTCCGGCACACCCATGGCGCGTGCGACGCGAATGTGATCCTGGCCCAGAATTTCCAGCATGGCGGAACGTGTCAGCCGCGCGATATAGGCCGCAACGGAAAGCCCCAAAACCAAGGCTGGCAAAGCCAAATGATGCAGGCCTTTCCAGAAGCCAGGCTCACTTGTCGCACCAAGCGCGGGGAAAAGACCAAGGGCGTGGGAAAGTGTCAGGATCGCGACCAAGCCCAGCCAAAACACTGGAAAGGAAATGCCGCCCAAGGCCAGCAGCATTACGGCCAGATCAACCGCGCTGCCCTGGCGCACCGCTGCGATAATCCCGAGTGGCACGCCAAAGCAAATGGCAATCGCCATACCCGCGATGGCCAGCGTGGCTGATGGCGGCACCGCGGCCCAAATCTCGGCCAAGGCCGATTGCCCGGTCACGACAGAAACACCCATATCGCCTTGCACCGCGCGCAACAAAAACACGCCATATTGCTGCCAAACCGGCAGATCGAGGCCAAGGCGCGCACGAAGGGTCGCGAGCGCATCGGCCGTGGCGAAATCGCCCAGCATGTAAAGCGCGGGATCGCCCGGAATGGCCCGCATCAGAAAGAAGGCCACCGTGACGATCCCAACCAGCGCGACAGCAAACTGCGCCGCGCAGCGGGCGATGTAACGAATCATCAGGCCCCGCGCAGCGACACCGGTGATGCATTCACCGTAAACAGGCTGTTCTGCACAAAGCCTTGCACATTGGGCCCATGCGCGATGAACAGCCTATCCGCATAAAGCGGAATCACCGGAACATCTTCCATGGTCTGGCGCAGCAGGCGGTTATAGACTGCCTTGCGCCCGGCCAGATCAGGCGCGCGCGCCGCCTCCGCGAGCAAGGCATCCGCGCGGTCATAGCGCGATGTATTCAGCCCCGGCGGATGCGACCGCGTGTGATAGAGCGTGACCAGCGGGCTATCCGGGTCGGGCGGGCCAACCACTGCGGTGATGCAGGATTGCAGATTGCCCGAAGAACGCGCCTGCACATAGGCGCCGCGTTCCAGCACCCGCACCGTCGCCTGAATGCCGACCTGCTGCAAATCATTCGCAAGCGGCACCGGGAAACGATCAAACGGGTTCAGGCCGACCGTGGTGATTTCGAAACGGAAATTGGAAACACCCGCTTCCCGCAACAGCGCGCGCGCACGATCCGGATCATAGGGATAGCGCGGCACGCCATCATCGCTGAATTCCTGGAAGGTAGAGGTCAATACGCTGGTCGCTTCAAACTTGGTGCCGCGGAAGAAGCCATCAATCAGCGCCTTGCGGTTCAGCGCATGGATCATGGCGCGACGCACGCGCACATCGGCCAAGGGCCCGGCGGTGGTATTCAGCACCAGATTGGCGGTGTTGTTCGCCGGACGATCCAGCAAGGTCACACCATTCGCGCGGCGCAGCCGTTCAATCACATCCGGGCTTTGCAGCGCGAAAAACACATCCAATTCGCGGTTTTCCAGTGCAATCGCCGCCGCCGTTTCATCACGAACCACGCGGAAGATAATGTCGGTCAGCGCCGGTACGCCACCGAAATAAGCGGTATTCGCAACCAGCCGCACCTCATTGCCCGTCGTCCAACGGTCAAACACAAAAGGCCCGGTACCGATCGGGTTCATGGTGTAACGCTCACCGATTTCAGTGACCGCGCGGCGAGAGACGATCCAGCCCTGATTGAAGGCGCAAAGCTTGTGCAGAAAGCCGGAATTCGGCGCTTCCAGCACCAGGCGCACGGTCAGCGGATCAGGCGTCTGGATTTCCTTGAGCCCCGCAAGCTGCCCGCGATAGAGGCTACCCGTCGCAGGGTCCAGCACGCGTTCGAAGGAAAACTTCACATCATCCGATGTGAATGGTCCAAAATTCTTGTGCCAGGTGACATTGGGTCGCAGGCGGAAAGTCCAGACCGTGCCATCGGCGGAAACCTCATACCCCGTCGCCAAATCCGGCACGATTTCATTGGTGCGCTGATCATATTGCACCAGCCCGTTATAGATATGGCCGGCGATGGATTGGTTTTCGATCTGGAAAATCCGCGCTGGATCAAGAACGGAGATATCCGACCCGAACCGCACGCGCAGCGTACGCGCGCCTTGCGCCATGACCGGCACACCAAAGCCGGCACCAAAGGCCAGTGCCGCGGCGCTGGCCATCCAGGCACGCCGACCAATTCCCGACATCATTTCTGTCTCAGCCATTTTTCTGCTCTCCCGGTTTTGCTGATACTGTTGATACTTCGCAGGCGGGGTTCGCCGGCGGATGCTCCTTCGGCCAATCGCGCGGCAAGCGTGCCGCGATGGCGGTAATGCCGCCGGCCAATTCAGCAGCGCGCACGGCATAATTCGGTGGAATCATGCGGGCCTCCTGCTGCGCCAATCGGTCGCTGCTTCAAACGCCATGGCCAGACGGAACATCGTAGCCTCCTGCCCCTGGCGTGTCATGATCTGCCAATGCAGCGGCAGGCCGCCTTCAGAAAAGCCAGTGCATTGCACAAGCGCAGGCAATCCCGCGAGGCTCGCCGGCGTCAGCATGGTTTCCATGGTGTAGTTGGAGGATTCAGGTTCCACACCCAGGCGTGGCGGCAGATGCAGCGTGCCAAAGCACAGCACCACATCATGCGCATCCCAGAAGCGTTCCATCGCATCGGTAAAGGCGCGGCGCAGGCGCTGCGCGGCCAGATAATCCACCGCCGAAACGCCCATGCCGGCGAGCAATTTGTCGCGGAGCGCAGCGCCCATCAATTCCGGCGTCTTGGTCAATTCCTCTTCGTGGATGGAGGCAGATTCCGCCGCACCGATCACGCGCGCCGCATCAAGGCAGGTCGAAGCAGGCCAAGGCAATTGCGCATCCGTGATGCGCGCCCCAAGCCGCGACAGAACGCCAAGCCCCGCTTCAAAAGCAGCGGCGAGTTCCGCATTGGCGGCAGGCAAGCCAGCGCCCGGATCACGCACCACGGCCACTCTTAGGCCCTTGGCACCCGCACCGCCGGCAGCGCGCAAATGCGAGCCAAGCGTCGCATCCAGCACAATGGCAGCATCCTCGGCGGTCCAGGTAATGGGGCCGGGGCGGTCCATGGAATAGGTATTGGGCAGGCCGCCCGCCATGGGCAGCACGCCCGGCGTCATCAACACACCGCAACAGCCGGTGGCAGCAGCGGGCAGACGCACGGAACCGGTGGTGTCCGACCCAATCGCGAAAAGCGTCATGCCGGTCGCAACAGCAACGCCAGCCCCGGTGGAAGAACCGCCGGTGAAGCGCGCCGTATCCCAAGGATTGCGCGCGGGCGGGTTCGGCAAATCGAAATGTTCCGCCCCCGTACCGGTGCCATATTCCCAAGTGGCAAGCTTGCCGAGCAAGGGCGCCCCGGTTTGGCGCAGCATGGTGACCAGGGGCGCATCGGTGGCAGCGATCCGCCCCGCCCGCAGTCTGGAATTGGCAATGCAAGGCAGGCCGGCGACATCAAAATTATCCTTGATGCCCCAGGGAATCCCGGCAAGCGGCCCGGTAGTGCGTGTCGCGCGCGCCCCTGCCGCGTCCAAATAATGTACGGCATGCAGCGTGCCATTCAGGGCAGCGATCCGCGCCAAACAGGCTTCCAGAATATCTGCCGCCTTCACCGTGCCTTCAGCCATGCCCGCCAGGGCTGAGGCGATGGTCGGAAAGCCTGATTGCATACAAGATGCATGCATAGGGTTTGTTGTCATGCGGCCTCTCGCCCGGTTTCCTGCGCGGCCTCAAGGAAGACGGCCTTGCCCGCTTGCACATGGGCCCGCATCACCGCCCCAGCCCAGGATGGATTGCGCGCGGCAATCGCCTCGGTCATTTCACGATGCTGCGCCAGGCTGCGATGCAGATTGGCCTGGTCGAATTTCCTGAAATTGCGCAGGATCATGGGCGGCACGGCCAGGCTGATCAGGCTGGCGCGGGTGCGGTGCTGCCCGCTCATGTCCCAAAGCGTCTGGTGGAAGCGCACATTGGCCTCCGAAATCTGTTCAACGGCAGTAAGATCGGCGCCGGGCATGGCTGCTTCCCCAGCCTCACAAGCCGCATTCAGCGCAGCCAGACCCTGAGGAGTAGGCGCAATGGCCGCGTGTTCCGCCGCGTGGGCTTCCAGCATGGCACGCAGGTCGAAAATCTCGATCATTTCCGGCAGCGACCATTCGGCAGCGAAAGCGCCCTGATTGGGCACAACGCGGAGCCACCCTTCAGCATCCAGACGCCGCAGCGCTTCGCGAATGGGCGTACGGCTTACGCCCAGCTGGGTTGCCAAATCCTCCTCACGCAAATGCGCGCCGGGCGGAAAGGTTCCATCCGCCAGGCAGCGACGCAGCGCAAGGTAGGCCTGTTCCCAGGCTGTGGTCATGGGCAAATCTCGACGCGAAAACTACCTCGAACCATACAATACGCAGCCACTTGTATGCAATCTGGTTCTTCTGGGAACGCCCATGCTCCAGAAACCCGCCAATATCAGCGGCCTGCGGCCCTACCGGTCACCTTCGCAATGTCATCCGCTGTCAGCGGCAGGCGAAACCCGCTGCGTACAAGTTCCGCGAATTGGCCGGTGCAACAGCGCGCCCATTGGATCGCCGGCGGGTCAAGGAGGTGCCGGCACTATCGCTGTCTTGTAATTCTTTTGACTGAGCCAGAAATTACTCAGTATCGATGCGGGGGCCAAAAGCTACTTGCGCGCCAAAATAAACAACCGCCGAAACGGCAGCAGCACCGCCCCATCCGGCCCCGGAGGATAGGCCGCGCGCATCGCCTCTGCATAGGCGGCCAGGAAGCCCTTGCTGCCTTCTGCCCCAAGCGCATCCAGATAAGGCCGCAGGCTTGTCCCCATGGCCCAGCGCACTACCGGGTCCTCACCGCGCAACACATGGATGTATTCCGTCACCCACATCTCAAGCTTTGCAACACGCGGGCTGAGCAGCGCGTAATAGGCCTCAGGCGACAGGATGGCCGGCGCGCTTTTCACGCGCTGCAAAACCTCCGCCCAGGGGCCTTCGCGCGCAATCCTGTCCTGAACCGCCCGCAAGGGTGCCGCATGCATGGATGGCATTTGCACAGCCAAAACGCCGCCAAGTGCCAGGCATTCCAACAGGCGCGGGAACAGCGCCTCATGCCCATCAAGCCATTGCAGCGCAGCATTACTGAAAATCACATCCGCAGGCGCTTCGGGCTTCCAGCTGTTGATCTCCGCCTGCGCTGTCTCAAACCCTGCCGCCGCTGCCTTGGCAAGCATCGCCGTACTGCCATCCACGCCCATCACCCGCGCACCCGGAAAGCGCGAAGCCAGCACCGGCAGCGCATTCCCCGCACCGCAGCCCAAATCCACCACAAGCTTCGGCGCTTGATGCGGAATACGCGCAATCAGATCCAGCGCCGGGCGCAGCCTTTCATCCTCAAACTGCAAATAGGTCTTGGCGTCCCAGATATCCTTCACCATCACAGAAAGCGGTCCCGGATATCCACGCTGCTTTCGCGGCCAAGCTTATCGAAATGATCGGTCAGCCATTTATCCGCCGCATCGCGCCCGAATTGGCGCAGCATGCACAGGAATTCCCAATCGCCATTGAATTTGGTCGAAAGCTTAAAGGAACGGAGCCTATCCTCATCCTCGATCAAATGGATGAACAGGCGGCGATAGCGCGGCTGTTCCAACCGCCCCGCATCCAATAGCCGCTGCACGAAATCAATCGCGCGCATTTCCGCCATCAGGCTGCCATTGAAGGTGATTTCATTCAGCCGATTCACAATATCCGATGCGCTTGTCGGCATTTCTTCGCGCACTTGCGGGTTCAATTGGATCAGCATGATATCGGGCGGCCCGCCCTGTTCATACAGCGGCCATAGCGCTGGATTGCCGAGGTAGCCGCCATCCCAATAGGATTCGCCCTCAATCTCCACCGCCTTGAAGACCTGCGGCAGGCAGGCGGAAGCCAGCAGCACTTCCGCATCCAATTCCCGCCGCGTAAAGACACGCGGCTTGCCGGTGCGCACATTGGTCGCCGAAACAAACAGCCGCGGCGCCTTGGTTTCTTCGCGCAGCCGTTCAAAATCAATGCTCTGGTTCAGCGCATCGCGCAGCGGATTGTAATTGATCGGAAACGGATTGATCTGATAGGGCGAAAGCACGCGCGAGAGTGTGTCAAAGGTGCGATAGGCGATGGACCAGGTCAGGTCATGCCCCCACATCGCCTTTTCCCAAGGCAGCGCCTGCAAGGGACTCATGGCCAGATTCGCTGCCATGCTGCGCCAGAAACGATCCAGCGCCTTGATGGCACCTGCCGGGCCGCCTTCAATCAGCCCCTGCACCACCATGGCGCCATTGATCGCGCCGGCAGAGGTGCCGGAGAACCCATCAAAATCTATGCGTTCATCTTCCAGAAGGCGCTCCATCGCCCCCCAGGTAAAGGCGCCATGCGTGCCACCACCCTGCAAGGCAAGGCTCAACCGCTTCTTCGCAACCGGCTTGGCGACAGCGGGCGATGCCAAATCTTCCGCCGGCGTCCCGGCCCCCTTCCCTGCCGGGGTATTCGCGTCCATCACGCAGCCAACCAGCCGCCATCAATGGAAAGTGCCGCGCCATTCACGGCGCCAGAGCCTGGGCCGCACAGATAAAGCGCCATGCGCGCAATATCCTCAACCTCAATCCAGCGGCGCGATGGCTGCTTGACCAGCAAATGATCGCGCAGCGCCGCTTCTTCCGAAATGCCGAACTTATCCGCCAAAGGCTTCACCTGCGCTTCCGCCAGTGGCGTGCGCACAAAGCCAGGGCAGATCGCATTGCAGGTGATCGGCGTCTCGGCGATTTCCAGCGCCACCACCTTGGTCATGCCAACCACGCCATGCTTCGCTGCGACATAAGCAACCTTATACGGGCTTGCCACCAAGCCATGCGCGGAAGCGATATTGATAATCCGCCCCCAGCCGCGCGCCTTCATCCCCGGCAGCGCCGCGCGTATCGCGTGGAAATTGGACGACATATTGATCGCGATGATCGCGTCCCATTTTTCTTCCGGAAAATCTTCGACCGGGCTCACGAATTGAATGCCGGCATTATTCACCAGGATATCCACGCCACCGAAAGCCGCTTCCGCTTCCGCCACCATGGCGCGCACACCCGCTGGCTTGGAAAGATCCGCCGCCGAGTAGGGCGCCTCACCGCCGCCCATCGCCGCGCCCACCTTGGCCCGCGCCGCCACGATATCTTCTGCCTTGCCCAACCCATTCAGCATCACCCTAGCGCCGGATTCGGCCAGCAGCAGCGCAATGCCAAGCCCAATGCCCGAGGTTGAACCGGTAACGAGCGCCGAGCGCCCCGCAAGCGTGCGATCCATGAAACACCCGTGTCAGGTTAGGTTGACACCCCTTAGCGGAGATTGCTCAAAAAAGAAACTGGGCGAGAGCGAAAAACCAACCCGCCGGAGCCCCGCTTCAATGGCGTTCGTAAATCAACCGCGCGCGGATGGTGCCGGGCAATTCGCGAAGCTCGCCCAGAATCTCCTCCGCCTCCTTCCGCGCCTCGGCACTGTCAATCACCAGATAGCCGATATTGCCCGCGGTCTGCAGATACTGCGCCGAGATATTCAACCCGCGCCGGCCAAAGATTTCATTGATGCGCGAAAGCATCCCCGGCGTATCCCGATGCGCATGGGTCCAACGCGCGCCCGATGGCCGTGCCGGCAATTGCACCTGCGGGAAATTCACCGCGCCAAAGGTCGCTGCGGTGTCGGAAAAATCAATCAGCTTCCGCGCCACTTCCTGGCCGATGCGCGATTGCGCTTCCCCGGTGCTGCCGCCGATATGCGGCGTGAGGATCGCATTCGGCAGGCCCTGCAAGGGGGAAATAAATACCTCCCCATTGCGCGATGGCTCCACCGGGAAAACATCCACCGCCGCGCCGAGCACATGCCCGTCTTTGAGGGCCGCCGCGAGTGCTTCCAGGTCCACCACCGTGCCGCGCGCGTTATTTACAAAAACCGCGCCCGGCTTCATGGCGCGAATCTCGGCCTCACCAATCATGCCCATGGT
Source organism: Roseomonas sp. (assembly GCA_020249465.1). GTDB lineage: Bacteria > Pseudomonadota > Alphaproteobacteria > Acetobacterales > Acetobacteraceae > Neoroseomonas. The sequence goes on from JADCFP010000041.1 coordinate 25,032, forward strand.
CTCTGCGGTTTCGGGCACATGCACCGTGACCGCATCGGATTCGGCGAGCAGCGCATGCAGGCTTGGCATTGGTTGCGCATTGCCGTGGGGTAATTTGGTGGTGTGATCGTAATAAATCACGCGCATGCCAAAGGCTTCCGCCAGCACCGAAAGCTGCGCGCCGATATTGCCATAGCCGATGATGCCAAGCGTCTTGCCGCGCACTTCCCAGCTATTTGCCGCCGACTTGTCCCATTCCCCACGATGCGCGGCATTGGATTTCGGGAATACGCCGCGCATCATCATAATGATTTCGCCAAGCGTCAGTTCCGCGACCGACCGTGTATTGGAAAACGGCGCGTTGAACACCGGAATACCGCGCGAAGCCGCCGCTTCCAGGGCCACCTGATTGGTGCCGATGCAAAAACAGCCAATGGTGATCAGCCGATCCGCCGCCGCCAGCACTTCCTCGGTCACCTGCGTGCGAGACCTGATGCCCAGCACATGCACGCCCTTCAGCGCGCGCGCCAGCACAGGGCCATCCAGCGCCTTGGTTTCGCGTTTGACGGAACGATAGCCAGCATCGGCCAGCAGCTCGACAGCGCTATCGGAAATACCCTCAAGCAACAGGATCTTGATCTTGTCCTTGGGGAGGGAAAGGCGGGTGGGGCTCATGGGGGCCGGTTCCTGCGCCTCATTCGCCCCGGTTTCAAGGGGAAATCCGCCCTGCCCCGCTTTGCCCTTGCCGTCACCGCATCTTGCGACGCATTGTGGCGCTGCAACAGAAGCCCTTTTCCTGGGATTACCGATGGATTTCGCCGCCCTTTCCGAATGGGTCAATTTGGCCATACGCTGGCTGCACCTGATCACGGGCATCGCCTGGATCGGGGCGTCCTTTTATTTCATTTCATTGGACAATCAGCTTGACCCGCCGGCGGACAAGAACCCGCTCGTACGAGGTGAGCAATGGGCGGTGCATGGCGGCGGCTTCTATTACAAGCGCAAATATCTGCTGGCGCCGGAGAAGCTGCCGGAAAAACTCCATTGGTTCAAATGGGAAGCCTATTGGACCTGGATCAGCGGCTTTTCGCTTTTCGTGCTGATCTACTGGGGTCAGGCATCCAGCTATTTGATTGACCCCGCCGTGATGCCGCTTTCGCCCTGGCAGGCCATTGGCATCAGCGCGGCCATGCTGGTGGGGGGCTGGGTTGCCTATGATCTGGTCTGCCGATCCAAGCTTGGGGAGAATGAGGCGCTTTTGGGTGCCATCGGCGCGGTGGCGCTGGCGGTGGTGGCCTATGTCTCCTGCCAGGTCTTCTCGGGCCGAGGGGCGTTTTTGCAGGTGGGCGCCATGACCGGCACCATCATGGTCGCCAATGTCGCCATGGTGATCATCCCTGGCCAGCGCAAAATGGTCGCGGCCATGAGCGCCGGCGCCACGCCTGACCCGAAATATGGCCGCTGGGGCAAGCAAAGGAGTGTACACAACACCTATCTGACGCTGCCCGTGCTGTTCATCATGATCTCACCGCATTACCCCATGACCTGGCAGCACCCGCTGAATTGGCTGATCCTGCTGGTGATTGGCCTGGCCGGCGCGCTCGTGCGGCAATTCTTTGTGCTGCGCCAACAGGGGCGGAACGCGCTTTGGCTGCCTGCCGGGGCGGTTGCGGCCATGATCGCGGCGTTTTTCATCGTACACTCCGGCAAGCGGGATTATGCGAGTGCCGAGGTGCCAGCCTTCACGGAAGTTCAGGCCATTGTCGCCGCACGCTGCGTAAGCTGCCATGCTGCGAAGCCAAGTTTTGAAGGCATTGCGGTGGCGCCCAAGGGCGTGATCATGGAAACCCCGGCACAAATCCGCCGCTGGGCGGCTTCCATGCGCCAGCAGGTGCAGACCGAAGCCATGCCCCCCGGCAATATGACCGAGATCACACCGGAAGAACGCGCCAAGCTGATCGCCTGGGTCGCCGCCGGCGCACCCTTGGATTGAAGGAACACCTCAATGGCCCGCAGCGGACCCGGTTCCCTTTCAACGCATGTGCTGAACACGGCGGAGGGCATCCCGGCCGAGGGCATGGCGGTAGAGCTTTGGCGCATGGACCCCGCGCCGGTTTTGGTGACCACGCGGCGCACCAATGCCGATGGCCGCACCGATGGCCCCCTGATGGCGCCGGCGGATTTCATCCCCGGGCGTTATGAATTGCGCTTTGCGGTCGCAGAGTATTTCAGCACCCGTGGCCAGGGGGCAGAGGTGCCATTTTTGGATGTGGTGACGCTCGCGGTTGGGCTGATGGCAGATCAGGGGCATTACCATGTGCCGCTGCTTTGCTCGCCCTGGAGTTACGCGACCTATCGGGGTTCTTGAAACTGGTCAGTGCTGGTCACTCTGACCAAATGACTCCACGCTGAAGCGAAAGGCGCGTGTCTCCGGCGACCAATGATCCGGCGCCAAGCCCGCCTTGCGTTTCAGCGCGCGAATGAAAATGCGCGGATCAGGAATACCGCCCCAGACATGCGGCAAAAACAGCGCCTGGCGCTGCCCATCGCGCAGGATCAACCCATCGCGATCAGGATCAAGCGCATTGATCAGCTCGGCCTCGCTATTCACGGCAATCGGGCGTGGCTGGCTCAGGATCGAGACATCCACCTTCACCCCGGACAATTCCTCAGCCGTCAGTGGCTTGAAGCGCGGGTCGCCAAAGGCGGCCTTCCAGGCGCTATCGGCAATATCCTCATGCAAGGCGCGATGCGCCGTCACGCTGCCGATGCAACCCCGCAAAGCACCATTCAGCGTGAGTGTCACAAAGCTTGCGCGCTGCGCCTTCATGGAAGGTGAAAGCTCCCCCCAGCCGATCTTGGGCCGGCGCCCTTGCTCCACCCCAAAACGCACCATGAATTGCGCCAGATCGAAGACCAGCTTGCGGTCGGCATCCGTGAGCCGCGCCGCCTGCGCATATTCAAACGCGACCGAGGCATACCCAACAACGCGCGCCTTATCGCCATGGGTATCGCCGGAATTGCGATAATCCAGCGATGTTGCGCGCATATCCAAGGCGCGCGCGCGTTCCAGCAGCCCATAAAGTGCATGGCGCCCGCAGGCTTCCGCACTGCCAATGCGGTCCGCGCGCAATTGCTCAATCGCCGCGACAGTGCCGATATCCTTGGCGCGCGCCTCCTCATAGCCCAGGTAATGCGACAGGTCTGAGGAGATGATGATCGCTGTCTCCGGCCCGCCCCAAACGGCTTCAAGCGCTGTTGCCACCTGCTGCGGCGTGGCCTGCCCGACCAGCACGGGAATGATCGCAACCTGGCCCAAGGCGCGTTGGATGAAGGGCAGATGCACTTCAATGCCATGTTCGCGCGTGAAGGGCGCAGGGTTCTCCGCCACAAAGGGCAGCGCCAGCAGTTTCGCAATGCCAGCGCGATCCACCGGTAGCAGGCCAAGCGGCGTTGCCCAGGCATGGGCGGGATGCACTGCCAGCCCCTGCACCGCCATGCGATGCGGCGGGCTTAGGATCACCACGCGGCTGATGATTCCTCGTTGAGCGGCCAACAACCGATAGGCGCTGCCCGCAATGGCGCCAGAAAACACATGCCCCGCATGGGGTGCCACCACAGCCTTGGGGCTGAGCGCCCAGGGCCGCGCCGCGGCGATATGGCGATCCACCCCGGCAGCCAGGCTCGGCGCATCGGCGTGATAAAAGGCGCCCAGTACTTCCGGGGCTTTTGTCGCGGCATCCATCGCCCCAATATAGGCGAAATGCCTTCCGAAACCATGATCCCCGAAGCCCAGAAGCTGACCGGCGCACCAACACGCTGGTGGACCAAGCTATCGGATGGCCGCTTTCGCTGCGATGTCTGCCCGCGCGAATGCAAGATGCGTGACGGCCAGCGCGGGCTTTGCTTCGTGCGCGGCGCCAATGAAGAAGGTGTGGTGCTGACCACCTATGGCCGGTCTTCCGGCTTTTGCGTGGACCCGATTGAGAAAAAACCGCTCAATCACTTCCTGCCTGGCACGCCGGTACTTTCCTTCGGCACGGCGGGCTGCAACCTCGCCTGCGATTTCTGCCAGAATTGGGGCATTTCCAAAAGCCGAGAGATGGATAGCGTTGCTTCCACCGGCCGGCCGGAAGTGATCATGCGCGCGGCCAAGCAACTCGGCTGCCGGTCCATTGCCTTCACCTATAATGATCCGGTGGTTTTCCTTGAATATGCCATGGATATCGCGAAGGTCTGCAGGGCGGAGGGGATCAAGACCGTCGCGGTCACCGCCGGCTATATGAATGCCGGCCCGCGCGAGGAATTCTACCGCCACATTGACGCCGCCAATATTGACCTGAAAGCCTTTACCGAGGGATTTTATCGCGACATCACCAAGGGCCAATTGGAGCCAGTGAAGGAAACGCTGATCTATCTGAAGCGTGAAACCAAGGTGTGGTTTGAAATCACCACGCTGCTGATCCCGGGCCTCAATGATTCGGATGCCGAGATCGTGTCTCTTTCAGAATGGATCGTGGATGCCCTCGGCCCCGATGTGCCGCTGCATTTCAGCGCCTTCAAGCCGGATTTCCGCATGAAGGACCGCCCCGGCACATCGCCCGAGACCCTGTTCCGCGCGCGACGTTTGGCGCGGGCGGCGGGGGTGCGGCACGTCTATGTTGGCAATATCCATGCGCCGTCGCGCGCCAGCACCTGGTGCCATGCCTGCGGCGGGTCGCTGATCAAGCGCGATTGGTATGACATTTTGGAATGGCGCCTTACGCCGGATGGCGGCTGCCCGGATTGCGGCACGCCTTTGCCCGGCGTGTTTGAGGAAAAGCCCGGCACTTGGGGCCGCAAGCGCCAAAGCGTGCGGCTGGCGCCATAGCCATGCTTCGCCGTGCCATACTGACCGGGCTTTTGGCCGCGCCGGCCATGGCGCAAACGCCGGAACGGGCGCTGCGCCTGATTATCGCTTTCCCGCCTGGCGGCAGCACGGATATTCTGGGTCGGATGATCGCGCCCCGGATGGGCGAAGTGCTGGGCGCCGTCGTCACACCAGAAAACCGTAGCGGTGCTTCAGGGGCGGTGGGGGCCGGCTTTGTCGCGCAGGCGGCGCCGGATGGCGGGACCATTCTGCTCGATTCCGGGGGGCAATCGGTCAATCCCTTCCTGATGCGCGGGCTTGGCTTTCACTATGTGCGGGATTTGGCGCCGGTGACGCTGCTTGCGACCCTGCCGCTGATCCTGATCACCCGCGCCGAATATGGCGTGGCGGATTTGCCTGGGCTGCTCGCGCGGCTTCGCGCCGCGCCTGATCAGGCACGCTATGGCAGTGTGGGTGTCGGGTCCCGCACCCATCTGGCGGCAGCGAGCCTGTTGCGGCGGGCGGGCATTCGGGGAGAACACATCCCCTATCGCGGCGGGGCGGATCAGATGGCGGGCCTGCTGCGGGGTGACGTGCCCTTTGGCTTTACCTCACTGGCGCTGGCGACACCCCTAATCCGGGACGGCAAGGCCCACGCCATCGGGCTTTCCGCGCCTGCCCGCAGCGCTGCCTTCCCGATGCTGCCCACCATCAGCGAACAGGGTTTTGCCGGGTTTCAGTTGGGCGATTGGCTCGGGCTTTTCGCCCCCGCCGCCACCCCTGCCCCGCTGATCACGCGCCTAGCCGCCGCCGCCAAGGACGCGGTGGAACAACCGACGCTGGCGCCAAGATTTGAGGCTTTGGGCCTGACGCCAGCCGCCGCAGGCCCCGAAGCCTTCGCCCGTTTCCTCGCCGCCGAGCGCGCTGAGATGCGCGATCTGATCACGGCCGAGGGAATCAGACTGGACTGAAGCGCCGCCCGCGGGCGATTCGGCAGGGTTTGAACGTCACTTAAGCTTTCAAAATCACCGCTTTGGGCGAATAAACCCCGCCTCCCTGCCCCTTAGCGCTTGCAAACCGCGCCCGAACATCGCAGATAGCGGCCACCAGAGACGAAACCCTGAACCCTTATGGCGGGCGGCGCGCGGCGAAAGCCGGGGCGGGCGTCCGACTTTTGCTTATGGAGGCCCACCGTGGCGCGTACCCCGCTTGATCGTATCCGCAATATCGGCATCACCGCGCATATTGACGCGGGCAAGACCACCACGACCGAACGTATCCTGTACTACACCGGCAAGTCCCACAAGATCGGTGAAGTGCATGAAGGCAATACCACCACCGATTATATGGACCAGGAACGTGAGCGCGGCATCACCATCACCTCCGCCGCCGTGACTGCCGTGTGGAACGACCACCGCATCAACATCATTGATACGCCCGGCCATATTGACTTCAACATTGAAGTGAACCGGTCCTTGCGCGTGCTGGATGGCGCGGTCTTCATCATTGAAGGTGTAGCCGGCGTGCAGCCGCAATCCGAGACCAATTGGCGTCTCGCGGATCGCTACAATGTGCCGCGCATCATCTTCATCAACAAGCTTGATCGCACCGGCGCCGATTTCTATCGCGCGGCCGAGACACTGACGGAAAAGCTCGGCATCAATTGGGTGGCCCTGCAATTGCCGATCGGCATTGAAGACACTTTCCAGGGCATCGTTGACTTAGTGGAGATGAAGGCGCTGATCTGGGAAGGCGACGAGCTTGGCGCCAAGTATCACGAAGCACCAATCCCCGCCGATTTGGCCGACAAGGCCGCCGAATATCGCCAGAAGCTGCTCGATACCGTGGTTGGCATTGATGAAGCCGCCATGGAGGAATATTTCGACAAGGGCGATGTTGCCGTTGAAACGCTGAAGCGCTGCATCAAGCGCGGCACCGTCACCGGCGAATTCCGCCCGGTGCTCTGCGGCACAGCCTTCAAGAACAAGGGCGTTCAGCCCTTGCTCGATGCCGTGATTGATTACCTGCCTTCCCCGATTGACCGTGAAGGCATCAAGGTGGCGCCGGAAGAAGGCCAGGATGAAACCGCCGATCGCCGCGTGATCCCCGCCAATGAGAATGAGCCTTTCGCCGGCTTGGCGTTCAAGATCATCAACGACAAATACGGCAACCTGACCTTTGTGCGCGTCTATCGTGGCGTGCTGCGTTCGGGCGACCAGGTGCTGAACACCACCAAGGGCCACAAGGAACGTGTGGGCCGCATGTTCCAGATGCATGCCGACAAGCGCGAGGAAATCAAGGAAGTCTTCGCGGGTGACATCGCGGCTTTCGTGGGTCTCAAGGATACCGGCACGGGTGACACACTCGCCGCGCAGGAAGATGCGGTGGTGCTGGAGCGCATGGCCTTCCCGGTGCCGGTGATTGACATCTCGGTGGAGCCCAAGACCAAGGAAGGCGTCGAAAAAATGACCCTTGGTCTGCAGAAGCTGGCCGGTGAAGACCCATCACTTCGTCTGCGTACCGATCAGGAAAGCGGCCAGACCATCCTTTCCGGCATGGGCGAATTGCATCTGGAAATCATCATTGACCGCCTGAAGCGCGAATATGGTGTGGATGCGAATATCGGCGCGCCGCAGGTGGCCTATCGTGAGACCATCACCAAGGCGCATACCGAAACTTATACCCACAAGAAGCAGTCGGGCGGTTCGGGCCAATACGCCGAAGTGAAGATCATCTTTGAGCCGAAGGAACGCAACGAAGGGATCGAATTCCACAATGGTGTTGTGGGCGGTGCGGTGCCGAAGGAATACATCCCGGCGGTCGAAAAGGGCATCAAGGTGCAGGCCGATACTGGCGTGCTGGCCGGCTTCCCCACCGTGGACTTCAAGTACAGCCTGGTGGATGGCAAGTATCACGACGTTGACTCAAGCGCGCTCGCGTTTGAAATCGCGGCAAAAGCCTGCTTCCGCGAAGGCATGAAGAAGGCCGGCCCGGTTATCCTGGAGCCGATCATGGATGTGGAAGTGACTACGCCATCCGACCATGTGGGCGATGTGGTGGGCGATTTGAACCGCCGCCGCGGCGTGATCCAAAGCCAGGATATGGCGGGCACGAGCGTCATCGTGCGCGCGCATGTGCCGCTCAAGGAAATGTTCGGCTATATTTCCAACCTGCGCGGCATGACGAAGGGGCGCGCTTCCTTCTCCATGCAGTTCCACCACTACGATCCCGTGCCGCGCAATATCGCGGATGAGATCATGGCGAAGTCGGCGTAAGTCTGGCTTTACCGCTAAATGCAAAACGGCGCGGGGCCTTCCCGCGCCGTTTTTGTTTGGGGGCGGGCTGTTGGGGTGCTTGCATCTCCTGCGGTGGCGTCATTATCCTGGCGGTTAAATGAGCGCCTTCGACCCGTCGCCCTATATCGGGAAATTGATTTCGGCTATCAATGATGGCGCGAAATCGGCGCAGCTTGGCGCGGTGGCTTTTGTTTTTATCGGCCTTTTTTTGCTCGCTACCTCCTTCTCGGCCACCGATGAGGATTTGCTGATCGGCAAATCCATCAGCATTTCGCAGCTTGGCGGCGTGACCGTGCCGGTGGTGCTTTCCTTCGGCTTCATGCCGGCGATTTTCCTGGCTTTGCATCTTTATACGCTGATCCGCTTTGACCTGCTGATGCAGAACCTCCGGCATTTTGAGGCAGAGTTGCGCGCGCATGTGCCGCTGCAGCGGGACTGCGACCGCTGCCTGCAATTGCTGGCGAATACGGAATTCATCCAGGCGGCGGTGTAGCCGGAGGCGAGTTTTGTCTTCCGTTGGACCTATCGCTTCATGCTGGCGGCATTTCCGGTGACGGTGCTGCTGCTGGTGCTGGTGCAGCTTGGCTCGCTCCGCTTACAGAGCCATGTGGTGAATATCGTGCATCACATTACCATCCTGCTCGATATGCTGCTGCTGATCTGGTTTTTCCGCCGGCAGAGGCCCTCAGAAGATTCGGTTTTGCTCTGGCTGTTAAGGCGCGGGCGCTTTGTGCTGCCAGCGGCGGTGCTGGGGTTCAACTTTGCGTGGTGGCAGGTGCCGAGTGCAGAGGCGACCACGGTGGGGGTGGTGGCACAGAATTCTTCCGTGGGCGATCCCTTACGGCACCCAGTGGATTTGCTGCTCTGCCCCCATGTCGGGCTGGGGTGCCGATATCTTTCCGTGCCGGGGCGCACCCTGGTGGGCAAGGTCTGGGATAATGGCACTTTTGTACAATCGCGCGCCGGTGAGGCGTTAGATGAGAAGCGGCGAGCGCATGTCCACCTTCCCCGATGTGCCGACGATTGTGGAAGCGGGCTTCCCGGGTGCAACCGCGATCAATTGGTTTGTGCTGGCCGGCCCCGCCGGCATGCCCGAGGCTGTGGTGGCGCGCATTCGCGAAGCCTTCACCACCGCCATCAATGAACCTGGTATGAAGGACCGCATTGCGGGGCTTGGCGTGCTGACCATGACCGATAATGGCCCGGCCGATGTTCAGGCCTTTGTCTCGCGCGAGGCGGAGCGTTGGGCGCCGGTGGTGCGTGCGAGTGGTGCGACGCCGGGGTCACGATTGCGGGCTGCTGTAGCATGACCGCGCCGGGTAGATGCACGTGGCGCGGTGCAACCAGCAACCAGCCGTGGACTATTTCGGTATCCGCTGAAAGAAGATGAACCGGACACGCAATAATACGCGCGATATTGATATCGAAGCATTAATTTCTTATGATAATTGGATAGCTGATGATTTCCGACTTCCGATAAGGAGACCGATATGCAGAGAATCGCCCCCGTCGCCTTTGCCGTGTTTTGCGCCTTGGCTCTGCCCGTCTTGGCTCAGCAAGAATCCCCCGCGCGGCAGGCTACACCTGATGTCGCGGCGCAGCCAGCTTTTGGCACTGTCAATCTGCGCGCCGATTTCTCGCCTGATCCGCATGAAACACGCGCGGAAGCGGGCGGATTTCGCGAAGTGCAAGGGCTTGGTACTGACTGCTCTGGCTGGATTGACCATGCCCGACCCGATGTTAATTTGAACTATCAGGCTGGCAGCTTGCCGCTTTATATCTCTGTTGTTCCGCAGGCTGGCACGACGTTGATCATCAATGATCCATCCGGACGCTGGCTCTGCAATGATGATATGGGGGGGCGGAACCCCGGCATTTTCATCCAGCGCCCCGCAAGCGGGACTTACAATATTTGGATAGGCACCTTGAGTGCGCGGGATGTCGCGAAACCCGCGACGCTTCGCATTTCCGAAAGGCCACCAAGCCGGCGGAAATAATCTGCCGGCCAGGACGCCTAATCGGTCAAGTTATTGCTTCCGCCGCCGCCAAAACCTCCGCTGCCGCGCGCAGCAACACCCCATCGCGACGCCAGAGCGCTTCCAACACGCGGAAATGATCCGCCTCCGGCACCGGGATCAGCGCGCCGGGTGCCTGCGCCTCCGCACGGTGGCGATGAAAGACGCGGCTTTGCCGGCGGAGTTCAGGCAATTCCCGCGCGCCATAGGCAATGGCAATGGGTTTTTGCACCACTGGCCGGCGGATCGGCGAATGCGCCGCAATCTCGTGGGGCGTCAAATGCAGCTTATCGTTCAGATTGGTCTCAGCGATGGGCGCCAATTCGTAAATGCCGGACATGGCAAGCGCGCCCACCACCAAGGGATGCTCCGCCGCCAGCGCTGCCAAATGCCCGCCGGCGGACCAACCGGAAGCCACCACCTTACCCGCCACACCATGCGCCGCGCCATGCGCGCCGAGCCAATCCAGCGCGGCATGGATTTCACGCACGATGCGCGTCATGGAAGCCTCAGGCGCCAGCGTGTAGCCGCAAATCCCAACCGACCATCCGGCGGCCACGGCGCCTTCGGCCATGATGGCGAAATCCTCCCGCCGATTGCGCTGCCAATAGCCGCCATGGATGAAGACCATGCACGGCGCATCAGCCCGCGCGGCGGGGTAGAGATCCCATTTCTCGCGCTCGCCATTGCCGAAGGGCAGATCAAGATGCCCGGTATGCTTGGCGCGAAACGCCTCAGACAGCGCATTGCGATTGGCAACCTGCGCGGCGCTATCGGCCACGCCGGCCAGATTGTCATAAGCCGCATCGCGCGCGGCCTGGGGCCAGCCGGCCCAACCCTCAGCAAGCTTATAGGGGCTTGTCATGGCTTGATCACGCCAATCGGGGCGCCGGCCACGAAGGCATTGATGGCGGCAACGGTCACTTCGTAATAGGTGCGGTAATTCTGTTCCGTCACGTAGCCCAGATGCGGTGTCAGCACGGTATTGGGCGCGCTCAGGATCGGGTGTTCCGCCGGCAGGGGCTCAATATCAAATACATCCAAGCCGGCGCCGGCGATGCGGCCTTCCTGCAAGGCGGCAATCAAGGCTGCCTGTTCAATTAGCGGCCCGCGGCTGGTGTTCACGATGAAGGCGCTTGGCTTCATCAAGGCGAGGTCAGGCGCGGTGATGGTATTGCGCGACCGATCCGATAAAACCAAGTGCAAGGTCACCACATCCGCTTCACGCAATAGCGTCGCCTTGTCCACACGCGTCGCGCCAATCTCGGCGGCACGTTCATCGGTCAGGTTGCTGGACCAGGCGAGCACCTTCATGCCAAAGGCCTGGCCGATTTTGGCGACGCGCCCGCCAAGCTTGCCAAGCCCGATCACGCCAAGCGTTTTGCCTTCCAGGCCAAGCCCGACATGGGTTTGCCAGCGCCCGGCACGCAGCGCTTCCTGCTGGCGCGGAATATCGCGCACCAGGGAAAGGATCAGCCCCCAGGTGAGGTCCGCGGTCGGATCGCCCGAAGTGCCCGTGCCGCAAAACACCACGCCACGTTCAGCGCAGGCGGCGGCGTCAATGGAACGATTGCGGCCGCCGGTCGTGATGATCAGCCGCAGGTTGGGCAAAGCTTCAATCAGCTTGCGCGGAAAGGGCGTTCTTTCGCGCATCGCCAGTATGGCATCGAAGGGTTTCAGCCTTTCCACCAGCGCCGCGTGATCGGTGATGGTATCGCGAAAAACCGTGATTTCCAGGCCCTTCGGCAGCTTCTCCCAAGGGCCGAGGGAAAGCGCGACACCCTGGTAATCATCCAGAATGGCAAGGCGCTTGAGCGGTGCAACGGGCATAAGATTTTCCTTGGAATTACGAAGGGTTCAAGGTGATGCGCTGCAACGCAGCGCGTAGCGTATCAGGCAAGGGGGTCGGCGTTTTCTGCGTGGCGCGATCCACATAGACATGGATCAGATAGCCCTCGGCACTCGCCTCATCCTCATCATTGCGGAAAATGCCGACCTCATAACGGACGGATGTATTGCCCGCACGCGCGCAGCGCACACCGCAGGTGATGTCATCCGGAAAGGCGATGGGCGCGAAATAGCGGCATTGCGTTTCCACCACCAGGCCAATCACCGGCGCTGTCGGGATATGCAAAAAGCCGGACGACGTCAGGAAGCGCGCCACCGCGCTATCTATCCAGGAATAATAAATGACGTTGTTGATATGGCCGTAGACGTCGTTGTCCATCCAGCGTGTCGCGATGGGGACGAACATGGCGTAATCGGCGCGCCTGCCGCGTTGCTTGCTCATGCGCTGCCCCTAACGGCCCAAGGCGCGTGTGACAATCGCGTTATCAACGCAATCGGCGAAGCTCGGCTCCCGAGCGATGACGCCCGCGCTTTTCATCGCACCGCGGAGCTGCGTGAAGGCGGCTTCGGGGAAATGCGGCGTTTCCGGCCAAAGCCGCGCGGCCTGATAGCGGGCCAGGCCATGGGTCAATTCAGCCAAGGTCACATCGGGGAAAAGCGGCGCGACACTTGCGGCGATTTCGGCGGCGGGTGCGGCATAGACAAAGGCCAAGGCATCGGCCAAGGCGCGGGTCATGGCTTCAAACTCTGCGCTGAAGCGTTGGATATTCGAAGCTGTTGCGTAGAGCGCGGTATAGGCACTCGGCCCCCGATCGGAAGCGCGATGCCACACCGCGCCGCCCTTGGCTTCCAGCCGCGTCGCGAAGGGTTCGAACATTTGCGCGACATCCAGGTGCCCTTCGGCCACCGCATCGGCGTTTTCCGCCATGGTCTTGTCGGTCACGCGCGCCAGGGCGTCCGGGTCCACCCCCGCCTGGCGCAGATCATCCTGCAAGCACCACCAGGGGGTCGGCACTTCCTTGACACTGCCCAAGCGAAGCTTGGGCAAATCCTGCAAGCGGAAGCCGGGGTTTGGCCCGCGGCCGAGCAGCATGAAGGGATCGCGCATCACCACGGCGCAAAAGGACCGCAAGGGGCAGGTGGGATCCGCGGCGAGCATCATGATCATGCGCATCGGGCCGGACCAGGCGACATCGGCCTGATCGGCAAGCAGGGCCTCAGCCGCCCGTGTCGGATCGCCCGCCGTTGCGCGCGTGACGGCCACGCCATGGCGCGTATAGAAGCCGCGCTGTTCGGCAACGTAAAACGGCGCGTAAAAGACCGCGCGGAAGGGTTCGGCAAGGCGGATGGGCTTCACGATGATCGCTCCTCTGGCGCCGTCATTCTGCCCGAGCTTGGCGCCCCGGTCAGCCCCACCCTCCCCTGCCCCGAGTCGCGGTTTGAGGCATTTCTGAACGTCGCGCGCTAAGGCCCTGCCAGATCAGCAGGAAGCATCCAACCCCTTCGCCCGCCAATCATAAGACGCTATATCTAGTGGGTGCCGCCGGGGTCACCCACTAAAAGCTGTGGATAACTCGAAGGCGCATCGAGTCCGAGCCCTTCAGGAGTTTCATGTCCAGCGCCGCGCCCAGGCCCGATACCGCCACCCGCCTTGAACCCTTTCGCCTGCGCGGGGCGAATTTCAATCTGCTTGTGCTGCGCTTGCTGGATCACCGGCCCGAGGCAGTAGTGCCGGCCATCGGCGATCAATTCCGCCGCGCGCCGGGGTTTTTGCGCTTCGCGCCCATCGTACTCGGCCTTGGGGATATTCAAGTGCCACCGAATGAGGTGGATTTCCCTGGCCTGATCAAGGGCCTCAAAGAACTTGAGATCATGCCGATCGGCACCACAGGTGGCACGGCAGAAATGCGCAATGCGGCGCTGTCCTATGGGCTGCCGCCGGTGCGCAGTGTCGGCGGCAAGGAAACGGATGATATCGCGCCACCCGCCGCCCCGGTTGAGGGCGCGCCGCAAGCCATAGCCGCAGCGCCGCCGCCTGTCGCCACGCCGGCCGCCGCGCGCAGCACCATGGTGGTCGAACAGCCGGTGCGTGCCGGTCAGCGCATTTGGGCGGAAGGTTCGGATTTGATTGTCACCTCCACCGTCAATGCGGGCGCCGAAGTGATTGCGGATGGCAATATCCATGTCTATGGCGCTTTGCGTGGCCGCGCCATTGCGGGCGGCGCCAGCAATATGGAAGCGCGGGTTTTCGCGCTGAATTTCGATCCGGAATTGGTTTCCATCGCCGGCTTCTACGCCGTGCGGGAAGGCTTTCCGGCGGCACAAATCGGCAAGGCGATGCAGGTGCGCCTGGTGGGTGAGCGCATGCGCTTCGACCCCATCACCTGATGGCGGCGCGACGAAGTTTCAGGGAGGCATAGGAAATGGCTCAGGTTATTGTGGTGACATCGGGCAAGGGCGGCGTCGGCAAGACGACATCCAGCGCCGCCTTCGCAACCGGCTTTGCCCAGCGCGGCAAGAAGACGGTGGTGATTGATTTCGATGTGGGCTTGCGCAACCTCGACCTTATCATGGGTGTCGAAAGGCGCGTGGTGTTCGACATCATCAATGTCATCCAGGGTGAGGCGCGGCTGAGTCAGGCGCTGATCCGCGACAAGCGTGTTGAAACGCTTTCCATCCTGCCGGCGTCCCAGACCAAGGATAAGGATACGCTGACCAAGGAAGGTGTTGCGAAGATCATCGAGGAACTTTCGAAGGAATTTGACTACATCCTGTGCGACAGCCCCGCCGGGATCGAAAAAGGCGCGCTGCTGGCGCTTTATTTCGCCGATCAGGCGATTGTGGTGACGAACCCGGAAGTCTCCTCGGTGCGCGATTCAGATCGCATTCTTGGCGTGCTGCAATCCAAATCGAAGCGCGCAGAAGAAAAGCGCGAACCGGTGAAGGAACATTTGCTGGTGACGCGTTTTGACCCGAACCGTGTGGAAAAGGGCGAAATGCTGAAGCTGGATGATATTCGCGAAATCCTTGCCATTCCGCTGCTCGGCGTGATCCCGGAAAGCGAAAGCGTACTGCGCGCGTCCAATACTGGCACGCCGGTGATCATGGATAATGAAAGCATCGCGGGCCAAGCCTATACGGATGCGGTTTCGCGTTTCCTGGGTGAGGATGTGCCGCATCGCTTCCTGGAAGCCGAGCGCAAGGGCCTGTTCCGGCGCTTGTTTGGTGGGAGGGCCGCGTGATGTCCTGGCTTGATTTCTTCCGTGGCCGGCGCAAGGACGATAGCGCCGTCGCCGCCAAGGAAAGGCTGCAAATTGTGCTGGCGCATGAGCGCATCGGCCGCAATCGGGAAGATTTCTTGCCCAAATTGCAGCAGGAATTGGTGGCCGTGGTCGCACGCTATGTCGCGATTGACCCAAGCAAGGTGAATGTCAATCTGGATCGCGGCGGGGATATGTCCACGCTGGAGATCGAGATTGAATTGCCCGCACCTTCCGCGATGCGGCTTGCGTCCGCGCGTTGATGATTTTCGGCAGGGCGCTGGATAATTCAGCGCCCTTCCTGGCGCCAAGCCAGCACCACGGTGCCGAGCAATAACAACAGCGCCAACCAAGGCGGCAGCAACGGCAAGGCGGAAATGCTGATCACGCTGTGATCCGCGTTGCGGCGCAGCCCAATCCAGCCTGCACCCGCGAAGTCACGCCCTGCCGTCACCATGCGCAATTCCGGCAGCGCCGGCGCGGCTTCCTGACCCAGCCAGCGGATCGCGCCGCGGCCCTGAATCAAGGGGCGCAGCTTTTCGCCATCGGCGCGCAGATCAGCGATTTCCAAAGGATTTGCGACCGCAGCAGCAGCGAAAGCCACGCGCTTGCCGTCGCCCACCTGCCACACACCGGGCATACGCGCCGCAACATCGGCAATCGCGCGCCCGCCGCCGGCATCTTCCAACCGGACCGTACTGCGTGAGCCATCAGGCGCGGTGATGGTCACTTCAGGCGCTGGTGCCGCCTCCAGGCTGCGGCGCGCAATCGCCATGCGCCCGCCGTCAATCCGCGCCGTCAGATCCTCTTCTTCCAGCGTGGTTTCGCGCATCAGCCAATGGGCGATGCGGCGCAGCAATTCTTCCTGCGGGCCGCCGCCATCATGCCCGCGCCCCCAAAGCCAGATATGATCCGACATCAGCAGCGCCACGCGCCCCTCACCGACCCGATCCAACACCAGCAAGGGTGTGCCTTCCGGGCTTTCCATCACCGCCATGCCGCCGCGCGCCTCACCGCGCAGCCAGCGATACCAGCGACCCCAGCTTGCTTCTGTTGAAGCGCTATTGGCGCCTGACAAAGCCTCGGTCACCGGATGGCGCGCACCGAGCGTGCTGATGCGCGGACGAAACGGCCCTTCCTCCACCCCCGCACCGCGACCGATTGGGCGCGCAGGCAAAACCTGCGACAGCGGCGTGAAGGCCAAGGATGCCGGCCCCGCGAATTCCGGGCCGACACTCATCAACAGCGCACCACCAGCACGCACATGATCCGCGATATTGCGCATATAGGCAGGCGGCAGCAGGCCGCGATTGGTGAAGCGGTCAAAGACAATCAGATCAAACTCACGCAGCTTGACCTGAAACAACTCCCGCACCGGAAAGGCGATCAGCGCCAATTCATTGAGCGGCGTCAGATCATCCTTCTCCGGCGGACGCAGGATGGTAAAATGCACCAAATCCACATTGGGATCAGCCTTCAGCAAGCGCCGCCAGGCGCGTTCGCCGGCATGGGGTTCACCGGAGACCAGCAGCACGCGCAGCCGATCACGAACACCATTCACCGTGACCACCTGGCGGTTATTGAGCGGGCTTACCTCCCCCGCGCGGGGTTCGGCTTCAAGTTCAATCACCATCGGGCCGCCGCGCGCGACGGGGACAGAAATCGCATGCTCACGCCCGATCGGGATTTCCTCACGCCGCGGCGCGCCACCATCGCGGCGGATGATCAGCCCAGCATTGCCGCCGGAAGCTGCGCCCAAATCCTCGATCACCACGCGCAATTCGACCTGCTGGCCAACAATGCCAAAGCCGGGGGCCGAGACCAGGCGCAGGCGCCGATCAATTTCGCCGGCGCGGCCGGGCAACAGCACGTGAAACGGTGCGTCAAAGGGCAGCAGCGCCGGCGCGTCATGCACTTGACCATCCGTGAGCGCGATCACCCCTGCCAGCCGGGCGCGCGGCACATCGGCCAATGCCGCCCCCAGCGCGGAAAATAGCGCCGTACCGCGCTGGCCGGCTTCCGGTACCTCAATCACCCGCAAATCCAGCGCCGGCAGGCGCGCGGCGCGGGCTTCCAGCGCTACGCGCGCTGCGGCGATGCGTTCGGCGCGATCTGCAATGCCAGTGCTGTCACTGCGATCAACGGCAAGGATCGCGATATCGGGCCGCGTTTCGCGTTCTTCGCGGAGCAGGCGCGGGTTGCCGAGTGCGCCCAGCAGAATCACCGCCGCCAGCGCCCGCCACCAAATCCCGCGCGCGCGTTGATAAACGCCATAGGCCAGGAAAATGAGCGCAATCAGCGCGAATGCCGCCAGCAGCCAAAGCGGCAGGCGGGGGAGGAAATCTATATAGGCAAGGTGCTGCGTCATGGCGGACCAAGCCGGGACAACATCACCACCCCGAACCCCGCCATGACTGGCGCCGCATCAGGCGGCAGTGCTGCCCACCAGGCGCCAAGTCGGGTCGGCGCTATTGAGGTCACGCTGGAAGGTCCAGACATCGGTCATTTCCGTCACCGCCTCGGCACCCGAAACAATGGAGCCATCGCGCGCCTGCACCAGATTGATCTGATCCGTCACCAGACGCACGGTGATTTCAGCAACACTGCCGCGCAGCTCGGCGGCCTCAATGCCGCTTTCCTCAACGCTGCGCAATTCCGTGCGCTGGGTCTCGCCGGCAGCCTCACGCGCTGCGATCGCCTGATCGAAGCCGGCAAAGGCTTCTTCGGACAAAAGCGGCTTCAAGGTGGCGCGATCAC
The DNA here is from genome assembly GCA_020249465.1 of Roseomonas sp. Lineage (GTDB taxonomy): Bacteria > Pseudomonadota > Alphaproteobacteria > Acetobacterales > Acetobacteraceae > Neoroseomonas. The sequence continues at coordinate 43,036 of JADCFP010000041.1, forward strand.
CACGGGCAAAGGCTTCGACAATCATGCCAAAGGCAGTCTCAGCGCCGTCCAGAAAGCGGTTCGGGTCAAAACCGCGGTCGCGCTTTTGGATTTGCATCAACGCTTCACCGGCCGGGCTGTTTGGGTCAGGAATGGCACGCCGCGCAGCGCCCTGGGACGGTTTGGGGCCGATATCCACCTCAGTCGCTGGGCCGCGCGCGGGCACCGGCGCGGTTTCGGGCTGCGCCTGACGTTCAAACCCCGTCCGGCGGCCAAGCACGCTCCGCAGGCGCAGCACCAAAAAGGCCGCAACCATCGCAAAGAGGATCAGATCTATTGGCAAGCCGCCCATGTTTTTACTCCTTAGCCCCTAATCTAGGGTCTCAATGCCCCAAGGGCAACGCTTGGCGCGCGCCAAGCAATGAAGGAATTACCCAGGCGGGAAGCCGTTTGCCCAAAAACAAGGCCGGTTGCGAGCATGTGGAAGCCTCGCTAGACAAAACCGGCTTCAAAAAAGGGCGATCAACGTGATTCTGCTTCGGCACGGGCAAAGCGAATTCAACCTTCTTTTCACGCAAACGCGCAAAGACCCGGGCATTATTGACCCGAAATTGACCCCGCTTGGCCAAACCCAGGCGGAAGAAGCCGCCGAAGCGCTGGCGCATGAGGGCATTCGGCGCATCATCGTCTCCCCCTATACGCGGGCTTTGCAGACCGCCCTGCCGGTGGCGCGGCGGCTCAATCTGCCGCTGACCGTGACGCCAACTGTGCGCGAACGCTACGCCTTCACCTGCGATATCGGCCGCCCTGTGACTGAATTACGGCTCGATTTTCCGCATGTGGTGCTGGACCATATAGACGAGGTCTGGTGGCCGCCGGTGGAAGAGCCCGCCGAACAGGTGATTGACCGCGCCCAGCTATTCCGCGCCGAGATGGCAGCGCTGCGGGATTGGTCCCATACACTTGTCGTCTCTCATTGGGGCTTCATCCTGGCCTTCACCGGGAAAAGCGTGATGAATGGCCAAATGCTGCGTGTGGACCCGACCGAAGCACCTCCCGCCGAAATTACCTGGAAGCATTGAAGGGCGAGCCTTACGCCCTGTACCCAGCCTCCAGCCGATAGCCACCGGCATCGGTCAGCAAAATGCGCGCCTCTGCGGGATTGGCTTCGATCTTCTGGCGCAGGCGATAAATATGGGTCTCCAGCGTATGGGTGGTGACCTTGCTGTTGTAGCCCCAAACCTCGCTCAACAAAGTCTCGCGGGAAACAGGGGCGCCGCCGGCGCTGAGCAGGAAGGCCAGGATCGCCGTTTCCTTTTCCGTCAGGCGGATTTTGCGCCCGCGCCGAGGTTCCTGAAGCAGTTTGGCGGTGGGGCGAAACTCATAAGGGCCGATGGTGCAAACGCCATCCGTTCCATCGGCCAGGCGCGCGATCTGCGCCCGCAGCTTCACGATCAATTCCTGCACCCTGAAGGGCTTCACCATGGCGTCATTCGCCCCGGCATCCAGGCAGGGCAGCACCTCTGCCTCGCCAGCCGCCCCGGCCAGGATGATAATCGGCAGGCGCAGACCCGCGCGACGGAGCTTTGCGCAAAACTCACGCGCTGAGCCATCTGGCAGCCCAAGATCAAGCAGAATGGCGGCAAAACGCGCGCCATCGGCGCGGATCGTGGCCTCAGCCGCCGCGATGCTGGCAGCCCCCGTTGCGGTGAATTCGCCCCCGAAGGCCAATTGCTCAGCCAGGCTCGCCCGAAGCCTTTCATTGTCATCCACGATCAATACGGGATGCGGGGCGGTCATCGGCGTTGGGCCTTATTCCTGGTCATGCGGCACCGCCAAGATGGAAACAGCGCCCGAGCTTGAACGGCATCAATGCCACCCGCCCATACCTGACCGCAAGACAGGCTTGGCGGCTTTGGGCTTCTTTCTGACCTTGGGCTCGCAAAGCGCCGTATCAGTGCCACATTCCCCATGGTTGAATAAACGCGTATTGGAAACCCGTCATATGTCCAAACAAGGTAGTCTTTTGTCACAAAGCCCAGAGCCCGCCCTTGATCCACGCCGCCTTGCCATGCGTGGTGTGCATCGTGCCCTTTCTGATCTGCGTCGCGGGACACCCGTGCTGATTGTCCAGCAGGAAACGGCACTACTGGTGGGCGCGGCAGAAACCCTGGGCGCGGCGGGCCTGGCTGACATCGCCAATGCGGCTCTGGCCGCGCCGGTTTTGCTGCTGGCGCCGGCGCGTGCTGCAGCGCTGCTGCGCCGGCCCGTGACGCAGGCGGAAGATCAACCCGTTGTCGCGCTGCGCCTGCCGCCGGCAGCACTGGACCCCGCAAGGCTGCGCGGCTTGGCCGACCCTACCGCCGAAAGCCTTTTGCCGACCGAAGCCGAGCATTTGGCGCCACCGCCGCTTTCTGGTGCTGCCCTGGCGCTCGCCAAGCTTGGCCGCTTGCTGCCGGCCTTGGTGGCGGCACCGGCTGCCCCCGGTGTGGCCGAGCGGCTTTCGCTGCTGTCAGTCCCTGCCGAGGATATCCTGGCCTACCCCATCAGCGCCGCTGCCAGCCTGAAGCGCGTGGCCGAAGCCCGCGTACCGCTGGAAGATGCGCCGGAAGCGCGCATCATCGCCTTTCGTGCCGCCGATGGCGGGATTGAACACCTCGCCATTCTGGTGGGCGATCCGGAAGCGAGCATCGCGGCCGAGCAAGCACCTTTGGTCCGCGCGCATTCCGAATGTTTCACGGGTGATCTTTTGGGATCACTCCGCTGCGATTGCGGGCCGCAGCTGCGCGGCGCGATCAAGCGCATGGCGGAAGACCCGGCGGGTGGCGTGCTGCTTTATCTGGCGCAGGAAGGGCGCGGCATTGGGCTGGTGAATAAGCTGCGCGCCTATACGTTGCAGGATCGCGGGCTTGATACACTCGATGCCAATCGCGCGCTTGGCTATGGCGCGGATGAACGCAACTTCCTGGTCGCGGCGACCATGTTGCGAGAGGTGGGTATCCCGCGCGTGCGACTGCTCACCAATAATCCCGACAAGCTTTCGGGCCTCGCCGCTTGCGGGATTGAGGTTGTGGGTCGCGAGGCACATGCCTTTGACCCGAATGGCGTGAATGACGCCTATCTGGACACCAAGGCGCGCCGCTTCGGGCATATGCTGGGATAGGTCATGCGCCAAGGGAGCATGGGTCAGCTTGGCCTGGATGGGCTGCTGCGGTTCCAGGGCGGGATTTATCGTTGCGCCATCGGCAAGGGTGGCAGGCGGGCCGATAAGCGCGAAGGTGATGGCGCAACACCGGTGGGCCTATTGCCGCTAAGGCGCGTATTATATCGCGCTGATCGTCTGGCCCCGCCGCGCGCCGCGGTGCCGTCAGCCCCCGTCGCGCCGGATGATGGCTGGTGCGATGATACGACGCATACCGATTACAATACGCAAATTCGCCTGCCGCATCCTGCGCGGCATGAGGAACTTTGGCGCGCGGATGAAATCTACGATGTGATCGGCGTGCTTGGCTGGAATGATGCGCCGGTGGCGCGCGGGCGCGGTAGCGCGATTTTCTTGCACCTCGCGCGCCCAGGCTTCAGCCCGACCGAGGGTTGCATCGCGCTGGAACGGCGTGATCTTCTGCGCGTGTTGGCCGAAGGGCTGATGGCGATTGAGGTTATGGCGTGAAGCCTGCGACATCGGGTCATGCTAATCCAATGTCGCAGACAAGGCGCGATCTTCAGCTTCTCACCAGATTGCAGCCGCCCTCATTCAGCGGGCGGAAGGCCTTATCGGCTTCGGTGGTTTGCAAAAGCTTGTAGTAATCCCAGGGGCCGCGGCTTTCTTCGGGCTTTTTCACCTCAAACAGGAAGGATGGATGGATCTTGCGCCCATCCGCACGAATGCTGCCAGGCCCAAAGGCATCATCATCCGTTGGCATGGCCTTCATGCGCGCGACAGCGGCCGCACCATCCGCCTTGGCGGCGGCCACGCCCATATCAGCCACCGCCTTCAGGTAATGAAGCGCGCCGGCATAGGTGCCGGCATGGGTGCTGGCAAAGCCGGCAGTCCCGATCTGCGGGCGCATGCGCTGCGTGAGCGCGCGGGTGCGGTCATTCAAATCCCAATAGAAGCTTTCCGTCACGATCAGCCCCTGCGCCGTATTCAGCGACAGTGAATGCACTTCCGTAATGAACAACAGCAATGAGGCAAGCCGCACGCCGCGCCGAGTAAGCCCGAATTCGGCGGCCTGCTTCACGCAATTGATCGTATCCGTTCCCGCATTGGCAAGGCCGATCACCTTGGCGCGGCTGGCTTGCGCCTGCACCAGGAAGGAGGAGAAATCCGAAGTTCCCGGAAAGGGCGTGCGCACAGAACCAAGAATGCGACCGCCCGCTGCGCGGACGAAGCCCGCCGTATCGCGTTCCAGCGCATGGCCAAAGGCGTAATCGGCAGTGATGAAGAACCAGGAATCACCCCCGGCGCGCACCGTGGCACCACCCACTGAATTGGCCAGCATCCAGGTATCATAAGTCCAATGCACCATATTGGGTGAGCAGCGCGTACCGGTCAGATCCGATGTGGCGGCTGAGCTATTGATATGCACCTTGTTCTTTTCGCGGCAGATATCATTGGCCGCGAGTGCGACTGAAGATGTAGCCACATCCACCAGCGCATCCACGCCATCCCGATCAAACCATTGGCGCGCGATATTCACGCCGACATCGGGGCGGTTCTGATGGTCCGCGAAGACGATTTCCACATTGAAGCCGCGCTGGCCGAAATCCTGCACCGCCTGGCGCGCGGCAGCGATCGAGACGCTGCCAGTGACGTCACGATACATGCCAGACATATCCACGGGTACGCCAAGCTTGATGGTATTGGCGGCCTGCGCCTTGGCACTGCGCCAAGGCAGTCCCCCCAAAGGCGCGGCGGCGCCAGCCTTCAGGATATTTCTTCTGTCTAAGGTCATGTTTCTCTCCCTAAGGGCGATCTGATGTCGCCACTTAGGGAAGCTTGGACCCGGTTCAGATTAGAGTCGAGACCCGCTCAAGGTCAGCGCGCGTGCAGGTCAGGTCCAACCGAATTCGGGCAGCTGCGCACCATGCATCAGTGAAAATCACCCGAAAGCTGGTGTGATCCTTATGCCAATGGAACACTCCGGGTTTCTGGCTGCTTGCCCATCAGTGTTTCCCGGATCTTGTTTTCGAGCCACTCCAATATCGGATCGAAGGCATAGCCCAAGACAAAGGCAGTCAGCGGCAATGAAACCGTGATGTTCTGTAGGGTTAAGCTGTTTGGATTGATCACATCACCCCCGCCTGTCCAGACAAGACCGAGTAATCCGCCCAAAGCCGCCGGCATGAATAAGCGGGCCAGACCAGCGATGCTGGAGTCTTCAAGAATTGATCGCGCCTTCTGCCGCTGACGCAGCCGCAGGAGATATATTGAAGCGCCAAGCAGGGCGAGAAGCCCAGGCAGGATATGGTTTGCCATGAGCGTCAGGACTGTCACTGTGCGGCGTTCGGAGCGCTGCCAGTGATAAGCAGGGCTTCCCTCCGTTGAGAGCGCCTTACAGGCTCCATAATCGAGCGCTCCCGCGTCACTCTCATCCTGACTGCCAGAGACTAATGGCCTGATGATCCAACGGGTTGCCAAATCCTGCGTCAAGTTGCAGTTCCAGGTCCTGAGGCGAGCGAACAGGATTGTCTCGCGGGTCTTCTGCTGAGCAAGGCCGGAACATAATCCTTCGGCTTCAGGCGCTATAGGCACATAATGTGGCTTCACATCATCCAGGTTACAGAGAGCGCCCTTTAACGAATTTTCGGGCTCCTTGTCCCCTGGAACACGTTCGAATTGCGCTTTTCTGTCGAGGAGATTGAGCCGGCCATAGATCTCGTTGGCTGCCGCTTGTGCCTGCCTTGTCTGGTTTATCAGGTTGCGTGCCTCATCCACGCGCCAGAAAATAGCGACCGAAAAAAACAAGGTAACAAGCAGCAGGAACACCAGGAATGCATCAAAGGGACCAAGAAAACCTTGCCGCGAATTGCGTATGGTCCTTGGGGTGACCGGCGCCGCAAGGCGGGAGAGTTCATCCACTAAAAGCGCAAGATTGCGTAATCCATTCTCTGCAGATGCAATATCTTCAGGCGATTGCAGCAATGGCTCAAAGGATAGACCCGCTATGCCAGGCTCGGTGCCATCCTCCGCCGCGCCCTTAGTGTCGCTCCCTGCCACCACGAAAACTCTCTCGCTGCGCTTGGTCAGATGATCCAGCAGCAAAAGCCCATCACGCTGCAATTGCTCAATCTGCTCCAGCAAGGCGATGGGGGGCCTGCGGGTATAGGAGGGATCGAGTTGATAATTGGGCGTTATGACGGACGCTCCGGACATGGCTCATTTCCTGTGGCGGGGAATTTACTGCACAGGAGCCTAGGACTGCCTCATACGAACGCGCAATGATTAAATGCCGGTAATGGTCCTGAGGTCGGACGCGAACGCGTTCCCTGGCCTATACAACCGGCTTCTTCCCGCCCCCCATCGGCGTTTCCCGCACAAAAAGCGGCAGGGCATGGCCGGGAAGCCTGCCGCGCAATGCCGCCATCAGCGCCAGACCATCCACCTCCGGCACTTGAAACCGCGCCGTGCCCGGCGCGGGGTCCAGGCTATGCAGATAATAGGGTTTGATCCGGTTGCGGAGCATCGCGCGCAGCAGGGCTTCCATCGCAGACGAGTCATCATTCACCCCGCGCAGCAAGACGGATTGCCCAAGCAAGGGCACGCCAAAATCAGCCAAGCGCGCCAAAGCCTGTGCCGCATCCGGCGTGAATTCCCGCGCATGATTGGCATGTACCGCGATGAAAACAGGCTTGTCTTGACTAAGCGCCGCCACCAGCGCCGCCGTGATCCGCGCCGGATCAGCGACTGGCACGCGGGTGTGGATGCGCAGGGTTTCGATATGCGCCATGCCGGCCAACCGCCGGAGAATCTCCCCCAAGCGCCGCGCGGAAAGCATCAGCGGATCGCCGCCGGTCAGGATGACCTCTCGGATTGCGGCATTGGCTTCAAACCACGCAAAAGCTTCCTGCAATTCCGCTTCGGTGAGCAAGCCCCCATCCGGTCCAACCTTTTCG
>JADCFP010000042.1 GCA_020249465.1 Roseomonas sp.
CGCTGCTGCGCGTGGCCTTGCGTGTGGCTTATCGCGATGTGATCCCGCAGGGGCGCCACCCGGCAGCCGCGCTATTCCTGCAAGTGCCGCCGGAGTCCGTGGATGTGAATGTGCATCCGATGAAGACCGAGCTGCGCTTCCGCGATGGGGAGGCGGTGCGGGGCGCCATGATCTCGGCGCTGCGCAAGGCACTCGCGATTGGTGCCGGGACGGTGGTGGCGGTGCCAGCCCTCGCGGGCGCCGCGCCGGTTGGGGGCTTTAGCGAAGCCCTGCCCGTTTTGCTCCAATTCATGCCGCGCCCCGCTGGGCTGCCGCAGCCGCGCCTCCCGCTCGGTTTCCGCCCGCCGAGCCTGCCGCCGCCGCCCGCCGCCGCGCCGATGGATGCCGCGCATCCCCTGGGCCGTGCCGTGGCGCAGATACTGGACACCTATATCATCGCCGAAGCGTCGGATGGTTCGCTGGTGCTGGTGGATCAGCACGCCGCGCATGAACGCCTGACGCATGAGGCACTCAGCGCGCAACTGCTTGAAGGGGGCGTGCGCGCCCAGCCCTTACTGGTGCCGGCGGTGGTGGATATGCCGCAAGCCGATGCTGCGCGCTTGTTGGGCGCGGCGGAAGCGCTCGCGCGGCTGGGCCTGGAAATTGAAAGCTTTGGCGCGGGGGCTGTGCTGGTGCGGAGCCTGCCGGCCTTGCTCGGCGCCGCCGATCCCGCGCCGCTGCTGCGCGACATGGCCGAGGAATTGGCCGAAGACGCGGAAAGCATTGCCCTGGAACGCAAGCTGGATGCGGCGATTGCCAGGCTCGCCTGCCATGGCAGCATTCGCGCCGGGCGGCGGCTGAATGCGGCCGAGATGGATGCGCTGCTGCGCCAGATGGAAGCGACACCGCGCGCCGCGACTTGCAGCCATGGCCGGCCCACGGTGCTGAAGCTGGATGCGGCGGCTTTGGAGCGGATGTTTGGGCGGCGGTAGGTGATAGGAATAGTTTCGCGTGAAACGCTGGCGCCTCATCCCCCATTAGGCCAGTACCGCCGAGGCACCCGCGATGGGAAAATGAAGCGTGCTCGAGGGACCTCTCAATGGCGTCTCGTGCACTTGACCAAAGGCGCATTCATCAAAGTGAGATGATTGGCCGCTTCGAGCACGATGCAAAAATTCGTTGACTAGTAAGTAAACTACGCTTAGCGTTATGTCGCTCGTCTGATCCTGCGAAGGCAGGGGTAGGTCCGGCACTATCGACTAGGCCCTCGGCCTTCCGGCCGGGGGCTCATCGTATTATACCAAGACCTTCCTTGCACCTAGGGGCTACTGCCGTTTCGATGCAGGGCTTAAGCGAGGCATACATTTCGTGATAACCTAACGAACTCCGGCTAGCGATGGGCTTCTCTTTCCTGAGCAAGGCATAAGCGCAGAAATCTACGAGCTGTATGAAATAAGACATATGCGATTTTTTAAATATGGGGTCCTCGATAATATTCTGTATTGGAATGTTCTTCACTGCCGAGCCGCTATCCTGCCAAACACCTCGGTTACTTGGAATTTGATTGTAGACTCGCATTTTCCGAATGCGCCTAGTGAAAACTGTTTCTTGTCCCTCATCGCAAAACAACAAGACGTTCGTCTTCTTGGCTTGGGCAGTTCTGTTAAGTCGGTTCATCAATCGATCAAAAGCGTAAAATTCTGAGCTGTGAACGCTGGATATGAGTTTGAACTTTCCACTTTCAGCTATGAACTTGAGTACCTCGGCAAAAATCACTGCGCGCCGTTGCTTATCCAGAACTCTGTCTGAAATCTGACCCTTGCCTGCGGCGAATTTCCACGCATGCAGCTCTTTGTTTATGAAAATACCGTGAGACTGGCGCAGCTGTTGGCGTAAAGCTTTAACTGCTGCGAACGTTTCGTTCCAAGCGTAACTTTCTACGAGCAACGCGCTGTAAACGAAAAACGAGTTATTCTCTTTTGATTCGTCAACGTACGCAAACCACATGAACGTTCCTGGCATTTAGAGTTGCGAAGCTTCATGGGAGACCGCGAAAGGTATTCTGTCAACAAAATGTGAGTCTCCGATAGCAAGAGTCCTGCCTCTTGCGAAATCATGGTTTCGAAAGCCTTATCTTGTCACCCCCCATAAGCCAGCACCGCCGCCGCCAAATCCTCCCCGGCCCAGCCCACGGATTTGAAGGCCGTGATCTGATCGGCACTTTGCCGGCCGGGATGGGTGCCGCGGCAAAGCTCGGCTAAATCCGCCACCACGTGGTCTGCCGTAAAAGCGCCCTCCGCGATGGCCTGCACCACATCGCCGGCCTCGGCCAGCCCTCCGGCGCGGGTATCCACCACCAGAAGGGCGCGCTTGAGCGCCAGCGCATCGGCTTCGCGCATATCGGGCCGATAGGCGCCGACCAGATCAAGATGCACGCCGGGCTTGAGCGCCGCGCCGGGGATCAGCGGGTCGGTCGCCAAAGTAGCGGCGCTGATGATATCGGCGGCGGCGAAATTGGGCTCAGCCACCGCCCGCGCGGGCAGGCCATTTGCGGCAAGCTGCCCGGCCAAACGCGCGGCATTCTCGCCCTTGCGCGACCAGATCGCGATGTCCTTGATCGGAAAACAGGCAGCATAAGCCTCGGCCAGGGCATGGGCGACCTTGCCGCTGCCGAGCAATAGCAGGCGCGAACTCTCGGGCCGGGCCAGATAGCGCGCGGCCAAAACGCTCGCCGCTGCCGTGCGCCGATCCGTCAATTCGCCACCATCCAGCATGGCAAGCGGCGCCCCGGTGGTGGCATCGGATAGCAAGTAACTGGCATGCACGGCGGGCAGGCCGCGCGCATCATTGCCCGGCGCGACATGCACAATCTTCACGCCATAATGACCGCCCGCGCGCCAGGCCGGCATCAGCAGCAGGGTGTTTTGCGCCCCGGCGCCATCCGCCCAGCCGTGGCGGTGCCGAAGTGGCGCTTCGCAGCCCTGCCGGAACATCTCGGCCAGGGCCTCGATCAGCCTATCCCAGGGCAGGGCCGCTCTGATTGCTGCCTTATCCATCTGCCGCATGCTTCTGCCTCCGCGATTCCCCTGGCGCATGTGGCATTGCCGGGCAGGGAAGGGAAGCTTTGGCGCGGGAATTGCTGAGCTTCGGGGAGGATATAGCCCTACCCAAGCGGAGAACCGCGTTTGATCAAGCCATTAGCCGCCAAGCTTCCCATGAAAGGGCAGGCCAGTACTGCCAGCCCGAAGTACGGCGCTTGCGGGAATGGCCTGCTATCCGGTAACGCAATGCTCACTAATGCGGCAGGCGTGTGGCGGCGAAGAAACTATCCCGTCCCAAGGGCCGAGCGAGAATGCAGGAGAGGCGCATAATGTCCGATACGACGAGCGATCCGCGCTACAGGCGGCGCCCGCCCAAACGCCCGCTCCGGCTTTCCTGGTCGGATGAGCGGGTGCGCGGCATATTCTGGCAAATCGTGGTCGTCGCGGCGGTCGGCAGCCTGATTTATTGGCTTTACAGCAATACCTCCCACAATCTCGCGGTGCGGCGCATTGCGACCGGCTTTGGCTTCCTGGAACGTGAGGCGGGCCTGCCGATTGCCGAAAGCCTGATTCCCTATGATCCCACCAATACCTATGCCCGCGCGCTCTTTGTTGGCTTGCTGAATACGCTGAAGGTGGCCGTGATTGGCATCGTCCTGGCCACCATCCTTGGCACCGCAATTGGCGTTGCGCGGCTTTCGAAGAATTTCCTGCTGTCACGCATTGCCGGCGCCTATATCGAGATCATTCGCGATCTGCCGCTGCTGCTGCAATTGCTGTTCTGGTACACGATTCTGCAGGGCCTGCCCGGGCCGCGCCAGGCGCTGAAGCCCGTGGATGGCGTGGTGCTGTCCAATCGCGGGCTTAAGCTGCCGGCGCTGATGTGGGAAAATGCGCATACGGCGGCGCTGGTCGCGTTTCTGCTGGGGATCATCGGCACCTGGCTTTATGCGCGCATGGCACGCGCCAAGCAGATGGCAGATGGCCAGCCGCGTAAGGTGTGGCCCACTGCGCTTGGGCTGATTTTGGTTCTGCCGGTGTTGGTTTGGTATGCGCTGGGCGCGCCGTGGGAGATTGAATACCCCGTGCTGCGCGGATTCAATTTCCGCGGCGGCATGAATATCAGCCCGGAATATTTTGCGCTGCTAATCGGCCTTGTCACCTATACGGCGGGCTTCATCGCCGAAGTAGTGCGCGCGGGCATCATGTCGGTCAATCACGGGCAATGGGAAGCGGCGCAGGCGCTTGGCCTGAAGCATGGTTCGGTGCTGCGGCTGATTGTCATGCCACAGGCGCTGCGCGTCATCATCCCGCCCATGACATCGAATTACTTGAATTTGACGAAGAATTCCTCGTTGGCGGTCGCGATCGGCTATCAGGATATTGTTTCCATCGCCAATACCACGCTCAATCAGACAGGGCAGGCGATTGAAGGCATTGCCATCATCATGGCGGTCTATCTGACGATCAGCCTTTCGATCAGCCTTTTCATGAATTGGTACAATGCGCGCATTGCGCTGGTTGAACGATAAGGAGGCCAGCCATGAGCGACGCAAGTATTTCTACGGGACCCCGCAAGCCGCCGATCACGGCGGTGGGGCCAATTGCCTGGGCCAGGGCCAATCTGTTTTCCGGCTGGCTTTCCACGGCCGTGACGCTCGCGATGGGCTATCTGCTGATCAAGATGGCCTTGTCCTTCGTTGATTGGGCCTTCGTGAATGCCATCTGGTCCGTGCCGTCCAATGCGCAGGGGCCACAGACGCAGAGCTGCCGTGATTTGCAGGGTTCGGGCGCCTGCTGGGCGGTGATTGGCGAAAAGCACCGCTTCATGCTGTTTGGCACCTATCCTTATGAACAGCATTGGCGCCCGGCCTTGGCCTGCGTGCTGTTCGTGCTGCTTTATATCATCTCTGCCATGCGGCGCTTCTGGCGCTGGGAATTGGCGCTGATCTGGATTGGGATGCTGACTGCCATTGGCGTGCTGATGTGGGGCGGCGTCTTCGGGCTTCCCTATGTGCCGCAGGAACGTTGGGGCGGCTTGCCGATTACGCTGATCCTGGCGACCTTTGGGCTGGCTTTCGCCTTTCCGCTTTCCATCCTGGTCGCGCTTGGGCGGCGTTCATCGCTCCCGGCGATCAAGGTGCTTTGTGTGCTTTATGTGGAGTTGATTCGCGGCGTGCCGCTGATCAGCCTGCTATTCATGGCAAGCGTCATGTTCCCCCTGTTCCTGCCGGAGGGGATGAATATTGATAAGCTTCTGCGCGCTCAGATTGCCATTATCCTGTTTGCTGGCGCCTATCTGGCGGAGGTGGTGCGCGGCGGCCTGCAAGCGCTGCCCAAGGGGCAATATGAAGCCGCCGATGCCATGGGCCTGTCCTTCTGGCAGAAGACCGGGCTGATCATCCTGCCCCAGGCGTTGCGCATGGTGATCCCGCCCTTGGTCAATACCTTCATCGGCTTCTTCAAGGATACGTCGCTGGTGCTGATCATCGGCATTTTCGATCTGCTCACCGCCGGAAAGACCGCGATTGTGGAGCCCGCCTGGCAGGGTTTCGGCGTTGAGGTCTATGTGTTTATCGGCAGTATCTATCTGGTTTTCTGTTACGCCATGTCCAAATACAGCCGCGGGTTGGAGGCGGAGTTGAACCGCCATCGCCGCCGCTGAGCCCCGGGAAAAATCAAATGAGCGCTTCCGCTGATCTTGCCCAAGTTGCCTCCGCCGCCAAGGCCGATGCGAAGCCCGCCATCGAATTGGCCGGCGTCAATAAATGGTTCGGCGCGCTGCATGTGCTGCGCGATGTGAACCTGTCTGTCGCCCCCGGCGAACGGGTGGTGGTGTGCGGCCCATCAGGTTCTGGCAAATCCACCATGATCCGCTGCATCAACCGGCTGGAAATCCACCAGGAGGGCCGCATTGCGGTGGAAGGCATTGAACTGACCGATGATGTGCGCGCCTTGGATGCGATCCGCCGCGAAGTTGGCATGGTCTTTCAATCCTTCAATCTTTTCCCGCATCTGACGGTGCTGGAAAACTGCACCTTGGCGCCGATTTGGGTTCGGCGCATGCCGAAGAAGGATGCGGAAGAACTGGCGATGGAATTGCTGGCGCGCGTCAAAATCCCTGAACAGGCGAAGAAATATCCGGGCCAGCTTTCCGGCGGGCAGCAGCAGCGCGTGGCGATTGCGCGCGCCCTTTGCATGCGCCCCAAGATCATGTTGTTCGATGAACCGACCTCCGCGCTCGATCCCGAAATGATCAAGGAAGTGCTGGATGTGATGGTGGAATTGGCCGGCACCGGCATGACCATGATGGTGGTGACCCATGAAATGGGCTTCGCCCGCCAGGTCGCCGACCGCGTGGTATTCATGGACCAGGGTGAGGTGGTGGAAATCGGCACCCCCGATCAGGTCTTCAATGCGCCCAAGACTGACAGGCTCAAGCTGTTTTTGAGCCAGATCCTGCGCGGGCATTGAATGTCCGCCATGCGCGGTATGCGGGGCAAATGCCTTGCAATCCTTCGCTGACGGGGCAGATTGCGCGGCAATGAATCCCAGGAAGGCAAGAACGCCATGAGCAGCCCCGCCGCTACCGAGCGTAGCGCCCCTTCGCTTGTACTGATCCTGGCGGTTCTGGGCGTGGTTTATGGGGATATTGGTACCTCCCCGCTTTACGCCATGCGCGCCGCCGCGAACCATTTTGAGGATGGTGGCGTCGAGGCCTGGGAGGTTCTGGGCCTACTCAGCCTCATCATCTGGTCGCTCATCCTGACCGTGACGGTCAAATATGTTGTCTTTATTCTGCGCGCGGATAATCGCGGTGAAGGTGGCATTCTGGCGCTGATGGCGCTTGCCCAACGTAGTGTGGAAAATGCGCGGCTGCGCTGGGCTTTGGCGCTGATTGGCATTGCCGGCGCCTGCCTGTTTTTTGGTGATGGCATCATCACGCCGGCGATTTCCGTGCTTTCGGCGGTTGAGGGGCTCAAGGTTGTCTCCCCCCATCTGGAAAAGGCGGTATTGCCCATTTCAGTGGTGATCCTGCTGGCGCTGTTTCTGGTGCAATATCGCGGCACGGCGAAAATGGGCGCGATTTTCGGGCCCATTTGTGCGGCCTGGTTCCTGGTGCTGGGCCTGCTTGGGCTTTGGGAAGTGCTGCATAATCCCGGCGTACTGGCGGCGATTTCACCGCATTGGGCGATTACCTTCTGCCTGCATTACAAGCTTATGGCCTTCATTGCCTTTGGCTCCGTCGTGCTGGCGGTGACGGGGGCCGAGGCGCTTTATGCCGATATGGGACATTTCGGCCGCCGGCCCATTCGCTGGGCTTGGCTTATGATTGTGCTGCCGGCGCTGGTGTTGAATTACCTCGGCCAGGGCGCGCTTTTGCTGCGCGATCCGGCCGCACTCGAAAACCCGTTCTTCCTGCTGGCGCCGGAATGGTTTCGCCTGCCTTTGGTGTTCCTGGCAACCGCCGCCACCATTATCGCAAGCCAGGCGATGATCTCGGGCGCCTATACCATTGCGCGGCAATGCGTGCAGCTTGGCTTCCTGCCGCGGCTGGTGGTGCGCCATACCAGCGACACCGAAGAAGGCCAGATCTATATGCCGCAGGTGAATTTCGCCCTGCTGATCGGTGTGCTGATTCTGGTGGTGACATTCCGTGATTCCGAACGCTTGGCGGCGGCCTATGGCATTGCGGTGACGGGGACTTTCGTATGCACCACATTGCTTGCTGTCGTTGTGTTCCATCGCAAATTCGGCTGGCCCTTGCTTGGCGTGCTTGGCGTTTTCCTGCCGCTGCTTGCGCTTGATCTTGCCTTCTTCCTCTCCAACGTCCTGAAAATCCCCGATGGCGGCTATGTGCCGCTGGTGCTGGGCGTTGTGTTGTTCACCATCATGCTGACCTGGCATCGCGGGCGGGAATTGCTGTTCGCGCGCATCCGGCAGGATGGGCTGCCGCTCAAATCCTTTATTGCGCGCCTGCCGCAATCACGCACTGTGCGCGTGCCCGGCACGGCGGTGTTCATGACCAGCCAGGCGGAATTCCTGCCCGGCGCCTTGTTGCACAACCTTAAGCACAACAAGGTTTTGCACGAACGCGTTCTGTTCCTGACCGTCACCAATGAGGATGTGCCGCAAGTGGGCGCTGATCGGCGCCGTGCGGTGGAAGAATTGGCGCCCAATATCCATCGCATCGCGCTGCGCTATGGCTTCCAGGAAAGCCCCAATATCCCGCGGGAGCTTGAAGCCCTGGCGGAATTGGGCATCCCCTATGAACCGATGCAGACCTCCTATTTCCTGGGGCGGGAGACGGTGGTGGCAGCCGCCGTGCCGAAAATGTCGCGCTGGCGGCAATGGCTGTTTGTGGTGCTCAGCCGCAATTCGCTGTCAGCCACGGAATTCTTCCGCATCCCATCTGACCGTGTGGTAGAATTGGGCGTGAAGGTCGCTATCTGATATTGATGGTGCGGCCCTGATTAAGGAGATGTGCATGGAGCGGATGCTGGTGACACTCTCCCTTGTGGCGGGGCCGGGCTTGCCCACGGGCTGCGTGGATCATCGCTATGAGATTGAACTGGCCCTGGATGCGGGCGGACACCCGGATGCGAAAGCCTGGGCCGAGGACCCCGCCCCCTGGCGCGCGCGGCGCTACCGCCCGGATGCGCCGGCTGAACAAGGTGATGTGCAATATGATGGCGATAATGGCTGGTTCATCCGCTTCAGCGGCAGCCTGGCGGAGCGCCTGGACGCGCCCGAGGCGCATTTCGATCCCGGCACCAGCCCGATCCGGCCAGGTGAGCATGTGACCATCACGGAACCCGATGGCGGGGTGTTTGACTACCGGATTGTGGGGGTGGGCGCCTTATGAGGGGTCGGCGGCGCGATTCGGTAATGCAATTGCATTGATAGAACAATGCAATTGCATTAATTCTTGGCGCTGAACCACTGAGGCCAAGCCCACCATGCCCTCCGCGCTTGAAGTCGAATCCACCCTGACCGACCGCTACCAGACCACGGTGCCAGAGACCGTGCGCCGTGCGCTTCGCCTCGGCAAACGCGACAAGCTGCATTACGCGATCCGCCCGAGCGGTGAGGTGGTGCTCACCCGCGCCGCGCCCGCCGAGGCTGAGGACCCTTTGCTCGGCCAATTCCTCGGCTTTCTGGCTAGTGATATCGCGCGCCACCCGGAACGCCTGCAGGCGGTGGATGCCGGCCTTGTCGCGCGGCTTCAGGCGCTAGTGGGCGATGTTGAGGTTGACCTTGATGCCGCGTTTTCGGCCGATGATGAATGACTGCCGGGAAGCCAGCGCCGCTGGTGGTCCATGGCTGGACGGTATTCACCCATCCGCTGTTCCTTGCGCAGCTTGAAGCGCTGGAGCAACAAATAGAGGCGCTGCGGCAAAAGGACTCGGTGGGCTACCGGAACCGGAATGCCAGCAAGCGGCTGGCAGCCATTACGAAACTTGCTTTTGAGGTTATTCCCCAAGACCCGACGCGTGCGGAATATCGCCAAGGCAGCACAGTTGGGGATGAGCACAAGCATTGGCGCCGCGCCAAATTCTTTCAGCAATACCGGCTATTCTTTCGCTTCCATGCAGCGAGCAGGCTTTTGGTTTACGCCTGGGTGAATGATGAGGCCGCCAAGCGCGCCTATGAAAGTCGCGATGATGCGTACCGGGTCTTTCGCCGCATGCTGGAAAGCGTCAACCCGCCCGTTGATTGGGAAACGCTCTTGGCCGAAGCACGGGCGGAGGCGCAGAGGTTGCGGTAGTTCGCGGCAACGAAATCAGGGTAGGGACTTATCCCCATTTGCAACTATTGCTTGCCGATGACCAGGGATGGTGGAGCCAAGGGGAATCGAACCCCTGACCTCTTGAATGCCATTCAAGCGCTCTCCCAACTGAGCTATGGCCCCCAGGGAAGAGGCGCGGTATTAGCGCCCAAGGGCAGCCTCGGCAAGGGGCCTTGGTGATGAATTTCACGAAGGGTTGCCAAACGCCGCGTTGCGAGCCGCGACTCAGCGTATTGGGCTTTCAGTGGCGGGTGGCGCATCACCAGCATGCTTGCGCCACCCGGAAGGGGGTGCTAAGTGCCCGCCCTTGTTCAAATCCACAGTTACGTTTGAGTGAAAGAGACCCGGCGCCATGGCCGTTCCGAAAAGAAAGACTTCGCCTTCCCGCCGCGGCATGCGCCGCAGCCATGAAGCGCTCAGCAGCTCCGCGCATCATGAATGCGCCAATTGCGGCGAATTGAAGCGCCCGCATCACGTTTGCTCCCATTGCGGCTATTATGATGGCCGTGAAGTGGTGGCGGCGGATCGCCTGAAGCCGGCCGTCCGGCTCTGATCCCCCGCATCCCAGGGCGCCGAGGCTCCCGCGATGGCTGATACGGGTACCGCCTTTTCCCTGGCGATTGATGCCATGGGCGGGGATGCGGCGCCTGAGGTTGTGCTCGATGGTCTGGAATTGGCCGCCGAGCGGCATC
>JADCFP010000043.1 GCA_020249465.1 Roseomonas sp.
GATGATCAGTTGGTGGAGCTTTGCGAAAACCTGAAAAAGGGCATCCCGATTGCCACACCAGTTTTCGATGGTGCCCGCATGGCCGATATTGAAGGCATGCTGGACAAGGCCGGGCTTGATACTTCGGGCCAGGTTTGGCTGCATGATGGCCGTTCGGGTGAGCGTTTCGAACGCAAGGTGACGGTTGGCTACATCTATATGCTGAAGCTGCATCACCTGGTGGATGACAAGATCCATGCGCGTTCTATCGGGCCTTACAGCCTGGTCACGCAGCAGCCCCTGGGCGGCAAGGCGCAATTCGGCGGCCAGCGCTTCGGCGAAATGGAAGTCTGGGCTTTGGAAGCCTATGGCGCTGCCTACACGCTGCAGGAAATGCTGACCGTGAAATCGGACGATGTTTCGGGCCGCACCAAGGTCTATGAAGCGATCGTGCGTGATCAGGATAGTTTTGAGGCTGGTATTCCAGAATCCTTCAACGTCTTGGTGAAGGAACTGAAATCGCTTGGTCTCAATGTTGACCTGGAAAACCGCCCGGTCTGATGGATCAGTCTAGTCTTATTCTCTCACCGCTCAGCCGCCACGAGGTGTTCGTGGCGGCGGCCCCGCTCAAGAGGTTGGCCGCATGAACGAGCTTATGAAAATCCTGGGTCAGACGGGTCAGGCCGTCACCTTTGACCAGATCAAGATCACCATGGCGAGCCCGGAGCAAATCCGCTCCTGGTCCTATGGCGAGATCAAGAAGCCGGAAACCATCAATTACCGCACCTTCAAACCGGAGCGGGATGGGCTTTTCTGCGCGCGCATCTTTGGCCCGATCAAGGATTATGAGTGCCTTTGCGGCAAGTATAAGCGGATGAAGTTCCGCGGCATTATTTGCGAAAAATGCGGCGTGGAAGTGACGCTGGCCAAGGTGCGCCGCGAACGCATGGGCCATATCGAATTGGCGAGCCCGGTTGCGCATATCTGGTTCCTGAAATCCCTGCCGTCGCGCGTCGGGCTGATGGTGGATATGACGCTGAAGGAGCTTGAGAAGGTTCTCTATTTCGAAAGCTATGTGGTGCTGGAACCGGGTCTGACCGACCTTAAGCTGCATCAGCTGCTGAACGAAGATCAGTATCAGGCGAAGCTGGATGAATTCGGTGAGGATTCCTTCAGTGTCGGCATTGGCGCGGAAGCCGTGAAGCAGATGCTGGGCGGGATCGAGCTTCAGAAGGAAGGCGTGACATTGCGCGCCGAGCTTAAGGAAGCGACATCGGAAGCCAAGCGCAAGAAGCTGGTGAAGCGGCTGAAGCTGATTGAAAGCTTCGCCGAATCGGGCGCGCATCCGCAATGGATGATCCTGGACGTGGTGCCGGTGATTCCGCCGGAACTGCGCCCGCTGGTGCCACTGGATGGTGGGCGCTTTGCGACCTCTGACCTTAACGATCTTTATCGCCGCGTGATCAACCGCAACAACCGCCTGAAGCGGCTGATCGAATTGCGCGCGCCGGATATCATCGTGCGCAATGAAAAGCGCATGCTGCAGGAATCGGTGGATGCGCTGTTTGACAATGGTCGGCGTGGTCGTGCGATTACGGGTGCGAATAAGCGCCCGCTGAAGTCGCTGTCGGATATGCTGAAGGGCAAGCAGGGCCGCTTCCGCCAAAACCTGCTCGGCAAGCGCGTGGATTATTCCGGCCGTTCGGTGATTGTGGTGGGGCCGGAATTGAAGCTCCATCAATGCGGCCTGCCGAAGAAGATGGCGCTGGAGCTCTTCAAGCCGTTCATTTATTCGAAGCTGGAAAAATATGGCCACGCCACCACCATCAAGGCCGCAAAGCGGATGGTGGAAAAGGAACGCCCCGAAGTTTGGGATATTCTGGAAGAGGTGATTCGCGAACACCCGGTGCTGCTGAACCGCGCGCCGACGCTGCACCGTTTGGGCATTCAGGCGTTTGAACCGGTGTTGATTGAAGGCAAGGCGATTCAGCTTCACCCGCTGGTCTGCACCGCGTTCAACGCGGATTTCGACGGCGACCAGATGGCGGTGCATGTGCCGCTCAGCCTGGAAGCGCAGTTGGAAGCGCGCGTCTTGATGATGTCCACCAACAACATCCTGAGCCCGGCGAATGGCAAGCCCATCATCGTGCCGAGCCAGGATATCGTGCTTGGGCTTTATTACCTGAGCCTGGAAACTCCGGAATTCCGCGCCGCCCAAAAGCGCGTCGAGGAAGTGCGTGCGCTGATTGAAAGCGCCGGCGCCAAGGGTGGCAAGGACCTGACGGCGGAAGAACTTGAGGCGCTGAAATTCCGCCCGCAAATCTTCCGTGGCCTGCGTGAAATCGAACAGGCTTTGGCGAATGGGCTGATTGCGCCGCATTCCGCCGTGCATGCGCGGGTTGATATCGGCGTTGAAAATGGCGGCCCGGCGACGGTGCTGACCACGCCGGGGCGCATGATGATTGCGGATTTGTTGCCCTCGCACCCGCAACTGCCTTACGCGCTGGTGAACCGTCAGCTCACGAAGAAGAATATCTCGGACGTGATTGATGCGGTCTATCGCCATTGCGGCCAGAAGGAGAGCGTGATCTTCGCTGACCGTCTGATGGGGCTTGGCTTCCGTCACGCGGCGCGTGCGGGGATTTCCTTCGGCAAGAACGATATGGTGGTGCCTGACGACAAGAAGGGCATGATCGAACGCACCAAGGCCGAGGTGAAGGAATTCGAACAGCAATACCTTGATGGTCTGATCACCGCTGGTGAGCGTTACAACAAGGTGGTTGATGCCTGGTCGCGCTGCACGGATGAAGTGGCCGGCGCGATGATGAAGGAAATTCAGCGCCAGGAAATCGGCAAGCCGACCAATAGCGTTTGGATGATGAGCCATTCCGGTGCGCGCGGTTCGCCCGCACAGATGCGCCAGCTTGCCGGCATGCGCGGCCTGATGGCGAAGCCTTCGGGTGAAATCATCGAACAGCCGATCATCGCCAACTTCAAGGAAGGTCTTTCGGTGCTGGAGTATTTCAACTCCACCCACGGCGCCCGCAAAGGCTTGGCCGATACCGCGCTCAAGACCGCCAATTCAGGTTACCTGACGCGGCGTCTGGTGGATGTGGCGCAGGATTGCATCATTGTGGAGCCTGATTGCGGCACCGAGCGTGGGCTTTCTGTCCGCGCGGCGATGGATGGCGCGGAAGTGGTTTCCTCGCTTTCTGAACGCATCCTTGGCCGTACCGCGCAGGAAGATGTGGCTGATCCAGAAACGGGTGAGATCATCGTCGCGCGTAACAATCTGATTGATGAGGTACAGGCGGAACGCATCGAAAAATCCGGCGTGGAGCAGGTGAAGATCCGCTCCGTGCTGACCTGCGATGCGCGTCAGGGCGTGTGCGGCTTGTGCTATGGCCGTGACCTTGCCCGCGGTACGCCGGTGAATATCGGTGAAGCGGTTGGCGTTATCGCTGCGCAATCCATCGGTGAGCCTGGTACTCAGCTGACCATGCGCACCTTCCATATCGGTGGCGCGGCGCAGCGTGGCGCGGAACAGAGCGCGGTGGAAGCCGCTTCCGAAGGCACCATCAAAATCCTCAATCGCGTGGTGGTGGCCAATAGCCAAAACCAGCCGATTGTGATGAGCCGTAATTGCGAAATCGCGTTGTATGACGCGCAGGGTCGTGAACGCTCACGCCAGCGCGTGCCTTATGGCGCGCGTCTGATTGCGGAAGATGGTGTGCAGGTCACGCGCGGGCAGAAGCTTGCGGAATGGGACCCCTTCACCCTGCCGATCATCACCGAACGCAATGGCCGCGTTGAATGCGCTGACCTGATCGAGAATGTGACCCAGGTTGACCGTGTTGACGAAGTGACGGGCCTCTCGTTCCGCGAAGTCGTGGAATACAAGGCGCCCGGCAAGGCCGCTGATCTCCGGCCGCGTCTGATCCTGCGGGATGAAGCGGGCAACGTGGTGAAGCGTGAAAACGGCACGGAAGCGATCTACTTCCTGACGCCGGGTACGATTCTCTCGGTCGAAAACAACGCGACTGTCGCCGCCGGTGACGTGCTGGCGCGCCTGCCGCGTGAAAGCTCCAAGACACGCGATATCACGGGCGGTCTGCCGCGAGTCGCCGAATTGTTTGAAGCGCGCCGGCCGAAGGATCATGCGATCATCAGCGAAGTTGATGGCCGCGTAGAATTCGGCAAGGACTATAAGGCGAAGCGCCGCATCCTGGTGGTGCCGGAACAGGTAGGTGATGAACCGCCCGTGCCGCGCGAATACTTGGTGCCGAAGGGCAAGCACGTCTCGGTTCAGGAAGGCGACTATGTGAAGCGCGGTGATCCGCTGGTGGATGGCCCCCGCGTGCCGCATGATATTCTGCGGGTGCTGGGTGTCGAAAAGCTGGCTGATTACCTGGTGGACCAGATTCAGGAGGTCTATCGGCTTCAGGGCGTGAAGATCAACGACAAGCATATTGAAGTGATCGTGCGCCAGATGCTGCAGAAGGTTGAGGTCACCGATCCGGGCGACACCACCTACCTGATCGGCGAACAGGTGGACCGCATCGAATTCGAAATTGAGAATGAGAAGCGGATCGCCGCCAAGGAACGCCCGGCGGTAGCCGAGCCGGTGCTGCAGGGCATCACCAAGGCGTCCTTGCAGACCGGGTCCTTCATCTCCGCGGCGTCCTTCCAGGAAACGACCAGGGTGCTGACGGAAGCCGCGACGGCGGGGAAGGTGGATTACCTGGCCGGCCTCAAGGAAAACGTCATTGTCGGGCGCCTGATCCCGGCCGGGACGGGTTCTGTGATGAACCGCCTCAGGGCCTTGGCCGCGCAGCGCGATCGGGGCCGTCTCGCAGCGGCTTCGCCGGCATTGCCGGAACCTAAGGCCGCCGAATAAGGCGGGTTTGGCCGACACCTGTGATGGGGATGAAATTCGCTGTGGAAACAGGTCGAATTATCCCCTTCCAAGACGTGAACGGCGCTTGACTTGAACCGGGGCGGGACGTAAAAGGCCGCTCCTTACGCGACTCCCCATCGGGGGATTTGCTGAATTTGGACCCAAAGCTGCGCCGCCGGCGCCGCCTCCTTTTAGGGGGCTGAGGCCGGCAGCCGATTGGAAGCCCGGAGGGCACGATAAGTCGTGCCGTGCCGGGCATTACCTTTTGGCGGGGCTGAAGGTCTTTTGGATGGTATCTGAAGGGGCGTCATGCCGACGATCAACCAACTCATCGCCCAAGGGCGTGAGACGAAGCCAGACCGGAACAAGGTTCCGGCCCTGAAGGGCAGCCCGCAGAAGCGCGGCGTCTGCACGCGCGTCTACACGACCACGCCGAAGAAGCCGAACTCCGCGCTGCGCAAGGTTGCGAAGGTGCGTCTGACGAACGGCTTTGAAGTCGTGAGCTATATTCCTGGCGAAGGTCACAACCTGCAGGAACACTCGGTTGTTCTGATCCGCGGTGGCCGCGTGAAGGACCTTCCGGGCGTTCGCTACCATATTCTGCGTGGTGTGCTTGATACCCAGGGCATCGCCAAGCGTCGCAAGCGCCGTTCGCTTTACGGCGCGAAGCGTCCGAAGTGAGGGGCTGAACCATGTCGCGTCGTCACCGCGCTGAAAAGCGTGAGGTTCTGCCGGATCCGAAATTCGGCGATATCGTTCTCAGCCGCTTCATGAATGTTCTCATGTATGACGGAAAAAAGAGCGTGGCCGAATCCATCGTCTATGCGGCGATGGATACGCTGAAGAAGAAAGGTGGGCCCAATAGTGACCCGCTGCGTCTGTTCCATGAGGCGATGGATAATGTGAAGCCCGCCGTGGAAGTGCGCAGCCGTCGTGTTGGTGGCGCCACCTATCAGGTTCCCGTTGAAGTCCGTGCGGAACGCCGCCAGGCTCTGGCGATCCGCTGGCTGATCGAAAGCGCGCGCAAGCGCGGTGAGAACACCATGGAAGAGCGTCTGTCGGCTGAGCTGATGGATGCGGCGAATAATCGCGGCTCTGCCGTGAAGAAGCGCGAAGATACGCACCGGATGGCTGAAGCCAACAAGGCCTTCAGCCACTACCGCTGGTAAGCAACCCCCGATCTGGAATCACGAACATGGCCAAAGCGAAATTTGAGCGGAACAAGCCGCACTGCAACATCGGGACGATCGGGCATGTGGACCATGGCAAGACGTCGCTGACGGCGGCGATCACCAAGGTTCTGGCGAAGGCGGGTGGGGCGACCTTCACGGCCTATGATCAGATTGACAAGGCGCCGGAAGAACGCGCGCGCGGCATCACGATTTCCACGGCGCATGTGGAATATGAAACCGCGAACCGCCACTACGCGCATGTGGATTGCCCCGGCCACGCCGACTATGTGAAGAACATGATCACGGGTGCCGCGCAGATGGATGGCGCGATCCTGGTTGTGTCTGCCGCTGATGGCCCCATGCCGCAGACGCGCGAACACATCCTGCTCGCGCGCCAGGTTGGCGTGCCGGCGCTGGTGGTTTTCCTCAACAAGGTCGATATGGCGGATCCTGATCTGCTCGAACTCGTTGAAATGGAAGTGCGTGAGCTGCTGAGCAGCTACCAGTTCCCGGGCGATGATATCCCGATCATCCATGGGTCTGCGCTCTGCGCTTTGGAAGACCGCGATCCTGAGAAGGGTGAACAGGCGATCCTGAAGCTGATGGAAGCGGTGGATGCCTATATTCCGCAGCCTGAGCGCCCGATTGATCGCCCCTTCCTGATGCCGATCGAAGACGTGTTTTCGATCTCTGGCCGCGGCACGGTGGTGACGGGTCGTGTGGAACGCGGGATTGTGCGCGTTGGTGAAGAAGTTGAAATCATCGGCCTGAAGGCCACGGTGAAGACGACGGTGACCGGCGTTGAGATGTTCCGCAAGCTGCTCGATCAGGGTCAGGCGGGCGACAATATCGGCGCGCTGCTGCGTGGCACGAAGCGTGAAGATGTGGAACGTGGCCAGGTTCTGGCGGCGCCTGGCTCCATCACGCCGCACACGAAGTTCAAGGCGGAAGCCTATGTGCTGACGAAGGAAGAAGGTGGGCGTCACACGCCGTTCTTCACGAATTACCGTCCGCAATTCTACTTCCGCACGACGGATGTGACTGGTGTTGTGTCTCTGCCGGAAGGTGTGGAGATGGTGATGCCGGGCGACAATGTGTCGATGGATGTTGAGCTGATTGCGCCGATCGCGATGGATGAAGGCTTGCGCTTCGCCATTCGTGAAGGTGGCCGCACCGTCGGCGCCGGCGTTGTCGCGAAGATCACGGCGTAAGAACAGGGTATCGGGTTCCAGACCATGGACAGCCAAAACATCCGCATCCGCCTCAAGGCGTTCGATCATCGCGTGCTGGATGGCAGCACGCGTGAAATCGTGAATACCGCGAAGCGGACAGGTGCGCGCGTGCGGGGCCCGATTCCGCTGCCGACGCATATTGAGCGTTTCACCGTGAACCGTTCGCCGCATGTCGACAAGAAAAGCCGCGAGCAGTTTGAAATCCGTACGCATCGCCGTCTTCTTGATATCGTTGACCCCACGCCGCAAACGGTGGACGCGCTGATGAAGCTCGACCTCGCCGCTGGCGTGGATGTCGAAATCAAGATCTGAAGGGCCGGGGGAGTTTACCATCATGGCCGCGAAAAATGGCCGCACTGGCCTGATCGCCAAAAAGCTGGGCATGTCCCGGCTGTTCAATGAGGATGGCTCGACCGTCCCCGTCACGCTGCTGCATGTTGACAATGTGCGCGTGGTGGCAAAGCGCAGCGCCGATAAGGATGGCTATGAAGCCGTTCAGCTTGGCATTGGCACCGCGAAGCCCAAGAACGTCTCCAAGGCGAATAAGGGGCATTTTGCGAAGGCCGGTGTTGAGGCGCCGCGTAAGGTTGTCGAATTCCGTGTGGCGTCCGATGCCATGCTGGAACCCGGCGCCGTGCTTTCGTCTGCGCATTTCGTTGCCGGGCAGAAGGTGGATGTGACCGGTGTGACGGTTGGTAAGGGCTTTGCGGGTGCAATGAAGCGCTGGAACTTCTCGGGGCTTGAAGCCTCGCACGGGGTCTCCATCAGCCATCGCTCACATGGTTCTACCGGTAACCGTCAGGATCCGGGCAAGACCTTCAAGAACAAAAAGATGGCGGGCCATCTTGGCGTTGAACGCGTGACCACCCAGAATCTGGAAGTGGCGGGCGTGGATGCCGAAAAGGGCCTGCTGTTGATCAAAGGCGCCGTGCCGGGTTCCAAGGGTGGCTATGTGCTGGTGCGTGATGCGGTGAAGCGCGCGCGCCATGCTGACGCGCCCTTCCCAGCGGCCATCGCGTGAACGAGGCGAAGATGCAAACCCCTGTCATCACCCTCGAGAACACCCAAGCTGGTGAGATCGAATTGCCGGAAGCGCTGTTTGGCGCGACCCCGCGTGCCGATATCATGGCGCGTGTTGTGCACTGGCAATTGGCCAAGCGCCGTGCCGGCACCCACAAAGCCAAGGGTATGGGCGAAGTTTCTGGCACGACCAAGAAGCCCTATCGTCAGAAGGGTACCGGCAATGCGCGCCAGGGTTCCTTGCGATCACCGCAATTCCGCAAGGGTGGCGTGGTGCATGGGCCGGTTGTGCGGGACCATGGCTATAGCCTGAACAAGAAGGTGCGTCGCCTTGGCCTGATCAGTGCGCTGAGCCAGAAGGCCGCCGAAGGCAAGCTCGTGGTCTTGGAAAACGCGGCGCTCGCCGCCGATGCCAAGACCAGCGCGGTTGCCGCCAAGGTAAAGGCGCTCGGCTGGAAGAGCGTCTTGGTGGTGGATGCCGCGGCGGATGAGAATTTCGCCCGCTGCATCCGCAACCTGCCCAAGGTGCAGGTGCTGCCGACCATTGGCGCCAATGTCTATGACATTCTGAACCACGAAGTGCTTGCGGTGACGCGCGCCGGCGTGGAAGCCCTGAAGGAGCGGCTGGCATGAGCGACACTGCCGCGAAGCCGAAGAAGCCGGTGATCAGCAAGGAAAGGATGTATCAGACCATCCTTTCCCCACTGGTGACCGAAAAGGCGACCCTGAACAGCGAACGTGGCCAGGTGACCTTCAAGGTGGCCGGCGATGCGACCAAGCCTGAAATCAAGGCGGCGGTCGAGAGCCTGTTCGGGGTAAAGGTTCTTGCCGTGAACACCATTGTGGTGAAGGGCAAGACCAAGCGTTTCCGCGGCCGTCCCGGCCAGCGGTCTGATTGGAAGAAGGCGATGGTGCGGCTTGCTGAAGGCCAAAGCATCGACCTCACGACGGGGCTCGCTTAAGCCATGGCGCTCAAGAGTTTCAATCCGATCACGCCTTCGCTGCGTGGCACGATTCTGATTGACCGTACCGAATTGTGGAAGGGCAAGCCCGTGAAGGGGCTGACCCAGGGTAAGCCGCATTCGGGTGGTCGTAACAATCACGGGCGCATCACCTCGCGCTTCCGCGGCGGTGGACATAAGCAATCCTATCGCATCGTGGACTTCAAGCGCCGCGATAAGTTCGGTGTGCCCGCGACGGTTGAGCGTTTGGAATATGACCCGAACCGCACCGCCTTCATCGCGCTGCTGAAGTATGAGGATGGAGAGCTTGCCTACATCATCGCGCCGCAGCGCCTGAAGGTGGGCGATACGGTGATGTCGGCGGAACGCGCGGATATCAAGCCGGGCAATGCGATGCCGATGGCGGCCATTCCGGTTGGCACCATCATCCATAACATCGAAATGAAGCCGGGTGCGGGCGGCAAGATTGCGCGCTCTGCCGGAACGTTTGCGCAGCTGGTCGGCAAGGATGCCGGTTATGCGCAGGTGAAGCTGATGTCTGGTGAATTGCGTCTGATCCGTGCGGAATGCATGGCGTCCATCGGTGCGGTTTCCAACCCGGACAATAGCAACCAGGAACTCGGCAAGGCTGGCCGTAACCGTTGGCTCGGTCGCAAGCCGCATAACCGCGGTGTTGCCATGAACCCGGTTGACCACCCGCATGGTGGTGGTGAAGGCCGTACCTCTGGTGGTCGCCATCCGGTGACGCCGTGGGGCAAGCCGACCAAGGGCGCGAAGACGCGCAATAACAAGCGGTCCGATGGATTTATTGTCCGTCGCCGCAACGCGACGAAGGGCTGATCGCGATGCCGCGCAGCGTATGGAAAGGTCCGTTTGTTGACGGTTACCTGCTGAACAAGGCGGAAGCCGCTCGTGCTTCGACCCGCAATGAGATCATCAAGATCTGGTCGCGGCGCAGCACGATCCTACCGCAATTCGTTGGCCTGACTTTCGGGGTCTATAACGGCAAGAAGTTTCTGCCGGTGCAGGTTTCCGAAAACATGGTGGGCCATAAATTCGGTGAATTCTCTCCGACGCGGACCTTCACGGGCCATGCGGCGGATAAGAAGACGAAGCGGGGCTGAGTAGCATGAGCAAGCCGAAACACCCGCGCGGCCTGGCTGATAGCGAAGCCCAAGCCGTCACCTTCAATATCCGCGTGAGCCCGCGCAAGCTGAACCTGGTTGCAGCGATGATCCGCGGCAAGAAGGCTCAGGATGCCGTGGCGCAGTTGACCTTCAGCAAGCGCCGCATTGCCGGCACGGTGAAGAAGACACTGGAAAGCGCGATTGCGAATGCCGAAAACAACCACAGCCTGGATGTGGATCGCCTTGTTGTCTCCCGCGCGGAAGTTGGGCGCGCGGCGGTGATGAAGCGCTTCCATGCGCGTGGCCGTGGCCGGTCCTCGACCATCGAAAAATGGTTCAGCCATTTGAAGATTGTGGTGGCCGAACAGGTTGTGGCGGAAGCCGCTGAAGCTCAGGAGGCCGCGTAGTATGGGCCAGAAAGTCAATCCCGTCGGGCTTCGGCTTGGCATTAATCGCACTTGGGATAGCCGCTGGTTCGCTGCCGCGGATTATTCCAAGATGCTGCATGAAGATTTCAAGCTGCGTGAAAAGCTGCGTGATCGCCTGAAGGGCGCTGGCGTGAGCCGCGTGGTGATTGAACGCCCGGCCAAGAAGCCGCGCGTGACGATCCATGCCGCCCGCCCTGGTGTTGTCATCGGCAAAAAGGGTGCGGATATCGAAGTGCTGCGCAAGGATTTGCAGAAGATGGCGGGTGCCGAAGTGGCGCTCAACATCGTCGAAATCCGCAAGCCTGAAATTGATGCTGTGCTGGTCGCCGAAAGCATCGCGCAGCAACTGGAACGCCGCGTGGCTTTCCGTCGTGCCATGAAGCGTGCGGTGCAATCCGCGATGCGTCTTGGCGCGCTCGGCATCCGGATCAATTGCTCTGGCCGTTTGGGCGGCGCGGAAATCGCGCGCATGGAATGGTATCGCGAAGGTCGCGTGCCGCTGCATACGCTGCGTGCCGATATTGATTACGGTACGGCGACGGCGAAGACCACCTATGGCACCTGCGGTGTGAAGGTTTGGGTCTTCAAGGGTGAGATCATGGCGCATGATCCGATGGCGCAAGACAAGCGCGCCGCCGAACAGGCGCCGCAGCGCTAAGGGTAGAGGAAAATGCTGCAACCTAAGCGCACCAAATTCCGCAAGGCCCATAAGGGGCGCATCCATGGCCTGGCCAAGGGTGGGTTTTCCTTGTCCTTTGGCGGTTTCGGCCTGAAGGCCCTGGAACCTGAGCGCGTGACCGCGCGGCAGATCGAAGCGGCGCGCCGCGCGATCACCCGCGCCATGAAGCGCCAAGGCCGTGTATGGATCCGCATCTTTCCGGATGTGCCGGTTTCCACCAAGCCGGCTGAAGTTCGCATGGGCTCCGGCAAGGGGGCTCCGGAATATTGGGTGGCCCGGGTGAAGCCCGGCCGCATCATGTTCGAGATCGACGGCGTGAGCAACGAGGTGGCGCGTGAGGCGCTGTCCCTCGGTGCTGCCAAGCTGCCGATCAAGACGAAGTTCGTGACCCGTCTGGGTCTGGAGGCTTGATCATGGCCATGACCAAGATCGGCGATGTTCGCGCCAAATCGGCTGATGAGCTGAACACAATGTTGCTTGATTTGCGCAAGGAGCAGTTCAATCTGCGTTTCCAACGCGCAACCGGGCAGCTTGAAGCTCTTAGCCGCATTCGCCAGGTCCGTCGGGACATTGCGCGGGTGAAGACCATCATCGGTGAGCGCAGCCGCGCCGCCGCAACCAAAGCCTGAGAGGAGACCGACGGCGATGCCGAAGCGCGTCCTCACCGGGCGGGTCGTCAGCGACAAGATGGACAAGACCGTTACGGTTTTGGTCGAACGTCGCGTGATGCATCCGCTCTATAAGAAATTCATCCGCAAGTCGAAGAAATACGCGGCGCATGACGATGCCAACCTGTGCAAGGAAGGCGACGTGGTGCAGATCGAAGAATGCCCGCCGATGTCCAAGCGCAAGGCTTGGTTGGTGGTGGCGCGCAACGGTGAAGCCGTGGCGCCGGCGGCGGGGGGCTGATCCATGATTCAAGTGGAAAGCAATCTGGAAGTCGCCGACAATTCCGGTGCGCGTCGCGTGCAATGCATCAAGGTGCTTGGCGGCTCAAAGCGCAAGACCGCTGGTGTGGGCGATGTGATCGTCGTTTCCATCAAGGAAGCGATCCCGCGCGGCAAGGTGAAGAAGGGTACGGTGGAACGCGCGGTGATCGTGCGGACTTCCTTCCCGGTGCGTCGCAATGACGGTTCTGTGATTCGCTTCGACCGCAATGCGGCCGTGCTGATTAACAAGCAGAATGAACCAATCGGCACGCGTATCTTTGGGCCGGTGGTGCGTGAACTTCGCGCGAAGAAGTTCATGAAGATCATCTCTCTGGCGCCGGAGGTGTTGTAAGCCATGGCTCAGAAGATCAGGAAGGGCGACCGCGTTCAGGTCCTGACCGGCCGCGACAAGGGCCGCCAGGGCGAAGTGATCCGCGTGATGCCAACCGAAGATCGCGCGCTGGTGCAGGGCATTAATCTGGTGAAGCGTCATCAGAAGGCGACCGGCATCGGCAATCCTGGCGGGATCAATGAAAAGGAAGCGCCAATTCATCTTTCGAATCTGTCGCTGATTGACCCGAAATCCGGCAAGCCGACCCGCGTTGGCTTCAAGCTGCTGGAAGATGGCAAGAAGGTCCGGGTGGCACGCGCCTCCGGCGAGGTGCTTGACGCATGAGCGACGTGAAGGAACAGCCCCGGCTGCGCCAGCACTACGATAACGTGGTGCGCAAGCAGCTTTCTGAGGAATTCGGCTACACGAATCCGATGGAAGTGCCGAAGCTTGAAAAGATCGTGATCAATATGGGCGTCGGCGAAGCCGCTGGCGACCAGAAGAAGCTTGATGCCGCGGTGGCCGATCTGACCCTGATTTCGGGCCAGAAGCCGGTGAAGACCAAGGCGAAGAAGGCGATCGCGGGCTTCAAGATCCGCGAAGGCCAGGCGATTGGCTGCAAGGTCACGCTGCGCAAGGAACGCATGTATGAATTCCTTGACCGCCTGGTGACCATTGCGCTGCCGCGTGTACGCGATTTTCGCGGCATCCCCGGCAATCGTGGCTTTGATGGTCGGGGCAATTATGCGCTTGGCCTGAAGGAGCAGATCGTGTTCCCCGAAATCATTTATGACAAGGTGGATACGGTGCGCGGCATGGACATTGTTTTCGTCACCACGGCGAAGACCGACAAGGAAGCGAAGGCGCTGCTCAAGGCGTTTCAGCTTCCTTTCCAGAACTGAGTTTTTTGGAAAACCGCCGGGGCAGCCCGGCAGGTTCCGGAGGGTTATGACGGTATGGCAAAGACCTCGTCTGTAGAAAAGAACAAGCGTCGTGAGCGGCTTTCAAAGCAGCATGCCGCAAAGCGCGCTGCGTTGAAGGCTGCGGTGATGAATCGTGAGCTGCCGATGGAAGATCGCTTCGAAGCGACGCTGAAACTGGCGCAATTGCCCCGCAATGGCGCCAAGAATCGCGTGCGTTTGCGTTGCGAACTCACCGGGCGACCGCGCGGCAATTACCGCAAATTCAAGCTCTGCCGTAACGCGCTTCGTGATTTGGCCAATCAGGGCCAGATTCCGGGTGTCGTGAAGGCCAGCTGGTAAGGAAGCCCGGCATGTCCATGTCCGATCCGCTGGGCGATCTGCTCACCCGCATCCGCAATGCGCAATCCGCGCGTCAGTCGCGCTGCAAGGCGCCGGCATCCAAGCTGCGTGAAAACGTGCTTGAAGTGCTGAAGCGCGAAGGCTTCATTCGTGCCTGGCGCACTGAAGAACTGCGCCCTGGTATCAAGTTCATTGATATCGAATTGAAGTATTCCGAAGGCGAGCCCGCCATCCGCGAAATCACTCGTGTGTCGAAGCCTGGCCGTCGGGTCTATTCGAAGATTGCTGAACTCCCCAAGTTCTATAACGGGCTTGGCATGTCCATCCTTTCCACGCCGCGTGGCGTGATGAGCGAAAATGAGGCCCGCGCTGCCAATGTTGGCGGCGAGGTTCTCTGCCGCGTATTCTGACGGAGGGTTTGGCAATGTCTCGCGTCGGAAAATATCCGGTTCAGGTGCCATCAGGGGTGCAGCTTGCGCTTTCTGGTCGTACGCTGGTGGCGAAGGGCAAGCTTGGTGAATTGAAGCTTGACCTGACGGATGATGTTGATGTGGAAATCAGCGCTCAGCAGGTGGCGGTGAAGCCGCGCCGTGATGATCGCCGCGCGCGTACCATGTGGGGCACCACGCGCAGCCTGATCAACAGCATGGTGACGGGCGTTTCCACGGGCTTCGTGAAGTCCATGGAAATCAACGGTACGGGTTATCGCGCTGCGGTGCAGGGCAAGGATTTGGTGCTGAGCCTCGGCTACAGCCATGAAATCCGTTACCCGATTCCGACCGGCATTAAGATCACTTGCGAACGCCCAACGGCGATCAAGGTCGAAGGGTCTGACAAGCGCCAAGTCGGACAGGTTGCCGCTGAAATTCGTGCCTATCGCGGCCCCGAACCCTATAAGGGCAAGGGCGTGAAGTACGAGAATGAGCAGATCCTCCGGAAGGAGGGGAAGAAGAAGTAATGGCCAGCAAGCTCGATCTTCAGGAACGGCGCAAGCGTCGTCTCCGTTACCAGATCCGGATGAAGTCGGGTGGGCGTCCGCGCCTTTCCGTGTTCCGTTCCGGCAAGCATATTTATGCGCAGGTCATTGATGATGCCGCGGGCCGCACGGTCGCAGCTGCATCTTCGCTGGAGAAGACCATGCGTGAAGCCTTGAAGACCGGTGCCGATACCTCGGCTGCTTCGGCGGTTGGCAAATTGATTGCCGAACGCGCCATGGCGGCGGGTGTGACGGCAGTGGTCTTTGATCGCGGACCTTATCTTTATCACGGGCGCGTCAAGGCGCTCGCGGACGGCGCCCGTGAGGGCGGGCTGTCGTTCTGAGGGATTGAACAATATGGCACGTGAACCAAGAGGCGGTGGCGAAGGCGGCGAGGGCGGGGAACGTCGTCGTCGTGGTGGCCGTGATCGTGAGCGGGAACCGCGCGCGGAACGCCAGGAAGGTGATGAGCTGAAGGACAAGCTCGTTACCATCAATCGTGTGGCGAAGGTGGTAAAGGGCGGTCGTCGCTTCAGCTTCGCGGCATTGGTTGTGGTTGGCGATGAAAAGGGCCGTGTTGGCTGGGGCGCTGGCAAGGCGCGTGAAGTGCCGGAAGCGATCCGCAAGGCGACGGAACGCGCGAAGCGCACGATGATCCGTGTGCCGATGCGTGAAGGCCGCACGCTGCATCATGATGTGGTAGGCGAATTCGGCGCGGGTCGCGTTATTCTGCGTGCGGCGCCGGCGGGTACGGGCATCATTGCTGGTGGCCCGATGCGCGCTGTGTTTGAAACGCTTGGCATGGGCGATGTGGTCGCCAAGTGCCTGGGGTCCGCCAATCCGCACAATATGGTGAAGGCCACCTTCGCGGCGTTGCAGCGCTGCACCAGCCCGCGTGCGGTTGCATCGCGCCGTGGCAAGAAGGTTGCCGATATCCTCGGCCAGCGGAAGGAAGCCGCCGGCGAGGCGCAGGAGGCCGCGAATGGCTGAGAAAAAGACAGTGAAGGTGACCCAGCTTGGGTCACCGATCGGGCGCAAGCCCGGCCAGAAGGAAACCCTGATTGGCCTTGGCTTGAACAAGCGGCATCGCACGCGTGAACTTGAAGACACGCCTGCGGTGCGCGGCATGATCCGCAAGGTTGCCCACCTGGTGAAGGTGGAGGATTGAACCATGAAGTTGAATGAAATTCGCGACAATGCGGGCGCGCGTCCCAAGTTCAAGCGCATCGGCCGTGGGATTGGCTCTGGCAAGGGCAAGACCGGCGGTCGCGGTGTGAAGGGCCAGAAGGCGCGTACCGGCGTTTCGCTGAACGGGTTTGAAGGCGGTCAGCTGCCGATTTATCGGCGCTTGCCCAAGCGTGGCTTCGTGAATAATTTCCGCAAGCTCTATGCCACGCTGAATATCGGCACGCTTGATGCGGCCATTGAAGCGGGCCGGCTGCCGGCGGGGCAGGATCTGGATGAAGCGGCGCTGCGTGCGGCTGGCGTTGTCCGTTCCAGCGCCAAGTTCATCGGCGTGCGTCTGCTCGGCAAGGGCGAGATCAAGCGTTCGGTGAAGATTTCCGTCTCCGGCGCTTCTGCGGCGGCGGTTGCAGCGGTGGAAGCTGCGGGTGGCAGCGTGACCGTCACCGCGCCGGCAGCACCGGCTGAGGCTGGCTGAGACTTGTCGGCACCGCGCCGCCTGATCGCGATGCGGCACTGATTCTTGGCGGCGCGCGGGGTCACTCGTGCGCCGCTTTCATTCCGGCGACGCGCGCTTGTCTTGTTCAGGTGCGGCGCCACATAGGGCTTGAAGGCAGGGCGCAAGCTTCAGGGCGCTCGGCAGACTCGGGAGAATGCGCATGGCGTCCGCCATGGAACAGGCGATGTCCAATTTGAACCTCGGTGTGCTTTCCAAGGCGACCGAGCTCAAGAAGCGTATCTGGTTCACGCTTGGCGCTTTGATCGTCTATCGCATTGGCACCTACATTCCTGTGCCTGGTGTTGATGCGGCGGTGATGGGCGAGATTCTTGCCCAGCATGGCGGCGGCATTCTTGGCATGTTCGACATGTTCTCGGGCGGCGCGCTTGGGCGCATGACCGTCTTTGCGCTGAACATCATGCCCTATATCAGCGCGAGCATCATTGTGCAGTTGATGACCGCTGCGATCCCCGCTTGGGAAGCCCTGAAGAAGGAAGGCGAATCGGGTCGGAAGAAGCTCAATCAATATACGCGCTACCTCACGGTCGCGATTGCGGTCTTCCAGGCCTATGGCATTGCCGTCGGTCTCGAATCCATGCGCGGGCAGTTTGGTGCTGCGGTTTATGATCCGGGGATTTTCTTCCGGCTGTCCTGCGTGATTACGCTGGTGGGTGGCACCATGTTCCTGATGTGGCTCGGGGAACAGATCACTGCGCGTGGTGTGGGCAATGGCATCAGCCTGATCATTTTCGCGGGCATTGTTGCCAATCTGCCATCCGCCTTGATCAGCACCTTGGAATTGGGCCGCACTGGCGCGCTTTCCACGATTTTCATCATCGCCTTCCTGATCATCGCGCTGCTGGTGATTGCGTTTGTGGTCTTCATTGAACGCGCGCAGCGCCGCATTCCGGTGCAATATCCAAAGCGCCAGGTGGGCAACCGCATGTTCGGCGGTGAGGCAACGCATCTGCCGCTAAAGCTCAATACCTCGGGCGTCATTCCGCCGATCTTCGCGTCATCGCTGCTGCTGCTGCCGGCGACGGTGGCGGGGTTTTCGCAGGATATGTCGGATGGCTGGCTGCAAACGCTGACCGCCATGCTGGCGCATGGGCGCCCCGCCTATATGATCCTGTATATGGCGATGATCATCTTCTTCGCCTTCTTCTATACCGCCATTGTCTTCAACCCGACCGAAACGGCGGATAATCTGAAGAAATATGGCGGCTTCATTCCGGGGATCCGGCCGGGGCAGAATACGTCTGATTATCTGGACCGGGTGCTGACACGGCTCACGGTTCTGGGCGCGGCTTATCTCTGCCTCGTTTGCATCATTCCTGAAATCCTGATCAGCCAATATGGCGTGCCGTTTTATTTCGGCGGTACGTCGCTGCTGATCATCGTGTCAGTGACCATGGATACTGTGGCGCAGGTGCAATCGCATCTCTTTGCCCATCAATATGAAGGCTTGATCAAGAAAGCGCGTCTTGGCGGCCGTGGGCAGCCGCGCGGGCGTTGAACGGAGGAAACGGATGAACCTTATCCTTCTTGGCCCGCCAGGCGCGGGCAAGGGCACTCAGGCCAAGATGTTGGAAGACAAATTCGGCATCGCGCAGGTTTCGACCGGCGATATGCTGCGCGCCGAGGTGAAATCGGGCAGCGAGATTGGCCTCAAGGCCAAGGGCATCATGGAACGTGGCGAATTGGTGCCGGATGAGGTGATCACCGCCATGTTGAAGGCGCGTGTGGCGCGCCCCGATTGCGCCAAGGGCTTCATCCTGGATGGTTTTCCGCGCACCGCCCCGCAGGCGGCTTCGCTCGATGCCATGCTGACGGAAAGCGGCCTCAAGCTTGATCATGTGATTGAGCTTAAGGTGGATAGCGAGGCCTTGGTCGAGCGCATTTCCGGCCGCTATAGCTGCGCCAATTGCGGCGCAGGCTATCATGACAGCTTCAAGCAGCCGGCCAAGGCCGGCGTGTGCGATAGCTGCGGTGGGACTGAATTTTCCCGCCGTGCGGATGACAAGGCGGAAACCGTGGCAGCACGGCTTGAAGCCTATCATCGCCAGACTGCCCCCTTGCTTCCGTATTATGCGGGGCAAGGGAAGTTGAAGGCCGTTGATGGCATGGCTTCCATGGCGGAAGTCGCGCGCCAGATCGGTGAAATTTTGTCAGGAAAGGCTTGACGGGAAATTGCTCTGGGGCTAATCCCGCTGCTCCCGCGGCGGGGGGTAACTCCGGCCGCTCTTTGTCGTTGCAAAATCATTCGGAACACTCCGCCGGCAGGGCCCAATGGGCTACCGCGGCGGTATCGCGGGGCTCGGCCCCAGGAGAGGCACTGTGGCGCGCATCGCCGGCGTGAATATTCCGACCAATAAGCGAGTCCTGGTCTCGCTTCGCTATATCTATGGCATTGGCCCGCAGAACGCGAAGGTCATCTGCGAGCAGTTGAGCATCCCGGCCGAACGCCGCGTGAATCAGCTGACCGATGATGAGGTTATGCGCATCCGCGAATTGATTGACCGCGAATACCGCGTGGAAGGCGATTTGCGGCGTGAGCAGGCGATGAACATCAAGCGCCTGATGGATCTTGCTTGCTATCGCGGGCTGCGCCATCGCAAGGGCCTGCCGGTGCGCGGCCAGCGCACCCATACCAATGCGCGTACCCGTAAGGGCAAGGCGGTCGCGATCGCCGGCAAGAAGAAGGTGACGAAGTAAGATGGCTCGTGAACCCCGCGGCGGTGCCGCTCGTGGCCCGGTGAAGCGCAAGGAACGGAAGAACATTTCCTCCGGCGTTGCGCATGTGCTGTCCACCTTCAACAATACCATCGTGACCATCACGGATGCGCAGGGCAATGCGATTGCCTGGTCGTCCGCTGGCGCGCAGGGCTTCAAGGGCAGCCGCAAATCCACCCCTTACGCGGCGCAGGTCGCTGCCGAAGATGCGGGCCGCAAGGCGCGTGAACACGGGATGGAAGTGCTGGATATCATGGTGAGCGGCCCTGGTTCGGGCCGTGAATCCGCGCTGCGTGCCCTGCAGGCCGTTGGCTTTCAGGTGACCGCCATTCGCGATGTGACCCCCATTCCTCATAACGGTTGCCGCCCGCGCAAGCGCCGCCGCGTCTGATACGCGCGCCCCGCCTGACCGCCGCAGCCCGATAGGAGAGACATGAACGTGCTTGACCGCAACTGGCGTTCCCTAATCGAAACGCAGAAGCATATCGAGCCGACGATCAACCCGCTGCGCAGCGCCACCTTGGTGCTGGAGCCGCTGGAACGTGGCTTCGGCATGACGCTTGGCAATGCGCTGCGGCGCGTGCTGCTTTCCTCGCTGCTTGGTGCGGCGGTGAAGGCGATCCGCATTGATGGCGTGCTGCATGAATTCAGCAGCATCCCCGGCGTGCGCGAAGACGTGACCGACATCGTCCTGAATGTGAAGCAGCTTGCGCTTCGCTATCAGGGTGAGGGTGAAAAGCGCTTGGCGCTGATGGCAACTGGCCCGGGTGAAGTTACCGCGGGGCAGATTCAGACCACCGGTGATATCGAAATTGCCAATCCTGATCTGGTGATCTGCACGCTGGATGATGGCGCGAAGCTCTCGATGGAATTGATTATCGATTCCGGCAAGGGCTATGTGCCGGCATCTGAAAACCGCCCGGAAGATGCGCCGATTGGTCTTATCCCGGTGGATGCGATCTATTCGCCGGTGCGTCGCGTTGCCTATCGCGTGGAACCGACCCGCGTTGGCCAGCGCACCGATTATGACAAGCTGATCCTGTCGGTGGAAACCGATGGTACGCTGGCGCCGGAAGATGCCGTGGGTGTTGCCGCGCGCATCATTCAGGAACAGCTGCAAATCCTGATCAATTTCGACGAACCGCGCCCCGAACTTGGTGCGGAAATGCAGGATGATCTGCCGTTCAACCGCAATCTGCTGCGCAAGGTGGATGAGCTTGAATTGTCCGTCCGCAGCGCGAATTGCCTGAAGAACGACAACATCGTCTATATCGGCGATCTGGTGCAGAAGACCGAACAGGAAATGCTGCGCACGCCGAATTTTGGCCGCAAGTCGTTGAACGAAATCAAGGAAGTCCTCACGAACATGGGTCTTGGCCTTGGCATGACTGTGCCGGAATGGCCGCCTGAGAACATCGAGGATTTGGCGAAAAGGGCAGATGAGCCGTTCTGATCGGCTCGTTCTGAAGGGTAAGAAAGATGCGTCACGGATTGTCTGGGCGGAAGCTCAATGTCACGTCAAGCCATCGTGCGGCGATGTTCCGCAATATGGCGACCTCTCTGCTCAAGCATGAGCAGATCACGACCACGCTGCCCAAGGCCAAGGAATTGCGCCCCTATGTCGAGCGTATGATTACGCTCGGCAAGCGCGGTGGCCTGCATGCGCGCCGTCAGGCGCTGTCGCAGATCCGCGATGAAGCGGTGGTGGCGAAGCTGTTTGGCGAAATCGCCGAGCGTTACAAGGCGCGGCCAGGCGGCTATTGCCGCGTGCTGAAGGCCGGCATGCGCTATGGTGATGCGGCCGATATGGCGGTGATTGAATTGGTGGATCGCAATCCTGGCGCCAAGGGTCTGGATAGCGGGCCGAAGCCGGAAGTGGCGGAAGAAGCCGCGGAAAGCTGAGGGTTTTCCCCTCGCACGCAGAAGGGCGGTCCTGATCAGGGGCCGCCCTTTTTCATTTCATCTGCTGCCGATCGCTTCAGCAAGCGCTGGCGAAACGCCTGCCAAGGGGGCGGCCAGATCGCGTGGCCAGGCGCGCGGGTCGGGCGGGATGGAGGCCCTCACGCGGCCTTCTTCCGTCACCAGCATGAACATTCTATCACCCTTCAAATCCCAGGCGAGGAAAATCCCCCGCACGCGGCAG
Source organism: Roseomonas sp. (assembly GCA_020249465.1). Taxonomy (GTDB): domain Bacteria; phylum Pseudomonadota; class Alphaproteobacteria; order Acetobacterales; family Acetobacteraceae; genus Neoroseomonas. The sequence goes on from JADCFP010000043.1 coordinate 21,552, forward strand.
CCTTCCCGGTTGCAGCCATGGCCGTGCAGATATTGACCATCCAGAAGGGCAACGCCGGGGCCGGGTTCGCGCAACGCCTCGGCAATCACGCTGCGATGCCCGCCACTTGCCGGGCGCAACACCGCGCCCACTTCCGGGCGCTGCGCGAGGGCGAGCACGGGCTGGCCGATCACGCTCATGATGTCGGGGTCCATGGCACGCGCCGGGGCGGCGCTGCATAGCGCCAGCAGCGCCAGAAGCGCTGTTCTATTCCACACGGATATTGGCTTCGCGGACCAGCACGGTCATGGCGGCGCGGCCTTCGGTCACAAAGCGCGTGAAGGCCTCGGGCGTGCTGCCAACCGGCACGGCGCCAAGCTGGGCGAGCCGCGCGCGCACCTCAGGCTCGGCCAGGCTGGCGGCGAGGGCTTCATGCAGCCGCCCCAGCACCGGCGCCGTGGTGCCGGCGGGGGCGAAAAGCCCGACCCATTCGCTGATGTCAAAGCCGGGGAAGCCGCTTTCGGCGATGGTCGGTACCTCGGGCCGCGCAGCAAGCCGCACGGCGCTGGCAACGGCCAGAAAGCGCGCCCGTCCGCTATCCACCACCGGGCCGGCGGAAAGCGCCGTGATGAACACGCCATCCAGATTGCCGCCCGCCAAGTCACGCGCCGCATCCGCGCCACCGCGATAGGGCGCGTGGATCACCTCAATCCCCGCCGCGCGGGTGAATTGCACAAGGCCGAGATGCCCTGCCGTGGCATTGCCCTGCGTGCCCATGCTGATGGCGCCCGGCCGAGCCTTGGCCGCCGCGATAAAGGCCGCGAGGTCGCGTGCCGGGAAATCCGCCTTCACCGCAATCACCTGCGGGAAGCTGGTCGCCATGCTGATCGGCGTGAAGGCCGTGGCGTAATCAAATGGCAGCCCGCGCAGCAGGGCATGGTTCACGATATGCGACGACGCATCCCAGAGCAGCGTCGCGCCATCCGGCGCCGCCCGCGCCACTTCCGCGCCACCAATGGAACCACCCGCGCCGGTGCGGTTTTCCACCACAATCGTCGCACCCAGCCGCTCCGCCATGCGCGGCGCAATCGTGCGCGCGGCCGAATCCGCCGCGCCCCCAGCGGCAAAGGGCACCACAAGCCGGATGCTGCGCGCCTGTGCCAGTGCAGGCATGGGCAGGGCAGCGAGGGCAAGCAGCGTGCGGCGGGGAAGTTTCATGGGCAGCTTTCCTTATCTTTGGGGCGCATGTGCGGGCGCGGGCAGGGCGCGTCAAGCCAGGGGTGATGCGCCGCCCCGCTTGGCGCTAGACTACGCCCATGAAGACTCCACCGCGCTATGATGAGCTAGCCCGCCCCGAGGGCGATCCCACCGGCCTGCCGCTTTCCTGGGGCGTTTGGGGCGCAGATGACCAGATCGGCACGCTGAACCGCATTACGGATGCCACCGTCGCCGCTGCCCGCGATGAAATCCGCACAGGACAGCGCTTCAACGTGAACCTGCCTTTGGATGAGCCCTTCGGCGCCGCCCATGAAGGCGCCCATCGCCGCCGCGCCGCGCCCACACCAGTGATGGTGCGTGAAGACCACCCCGGCCGCATCACGCGCGATGACAAGCTTGATGGCTTCTGGCTGCAAGGCAGCACGCAATGGGATGGACTTTCGCATTTCGCTGACGCCACCCATGGTTTCTACAATCACGCGCCGCTGTCTGCCATTGTGCATGGCCCGCAAAGCCGCAACGGCATAGACAAGGCGCTCGCGCATGGCATCGCCGGCCGCGCGGTGCTGGCCGACCTCGCGCGCCATTTTGCGCGCACCGGCCGCGCTTGGGGCGCCATGGGGGGGCAGCGCGCCACTGCCGAGGACCTGGCCGCCTGCCTCAGCGCGCAAGGCGTCACACTCTGCCCCGGCGATATCCTGCTGGTGCGCACCGGCTGGCTTGCGGCCTTCCGCGCCGCCCCCGATGCCGATGCGCGCCATATGCTCATTCAAGGCGAAGCCGGCGCCCGCGACTATTCCGGCCTGGATGGCGGGGAAGGTATGTGGCGCTTTCTTTGGGACCAGGGCATTGCCGCCGTCGCCGCCGACAACCCAACGGTCGAGGCCTGGCCGATCTTCCCGTGGAAGCCCGCTTTGCATCTCGCCATCGCGCGGCTTGGCCTGTGCCTGGGCGAGTTCTTCGATTTCGAAGCCCTCGCCGAAGATAGCGCCACCACTGGCCGCTTCACCGCGTTTTTCACGGCGGCCCCACTGAACCACCGCGGCGGCATTGGCAGTCCCGGCAATGCGCTGGCGATCCGCTGAAACACGCCATGGCCCGCGCCCCCGCCACCCCTGACCTGTTCGGCGCGCCGGACGCCGCCGCCCCCGCCGAAGGCGCGCGGCCACTCGCTGACCGGCTGCGCCCCGCCACATTGGCCGAGGTGGTTGGCCAGGATCATCTGCTGGGGCCGGAAGGCAGCCTTTCGCGCATGTTGGCGCGCGGGTCGCTGGCTTCCCTGATCCTATGGGGGCCGCCAGGTGTCGGCAAAACCACCATTGCGCGCTTGCTGGCCGAAGCGGCGGGGCTGCGCTTCACCGCGCTTTCCGCCGTATTTTCCGGCGTGGCCGATTTGAAGCGCGCCTTTGAAGAAGCCCGCGCGCGCAAATCCAACGGCCAGGGCACGCTGCTTTTCGTGGATGAAATCCACCGCTTCAACCGCGCGCAACAGGATGGCTTTCTGCCCGTGGTGGAAGACGGCACCGTGACTCTGGTGGGCGCCACCACGGAAAACCCATCCTTCGCCCTGAACGGCGCCCTTCTGTCCCGCTGCCAGGTGCTGGTGCTGAAGCGCCTGGATGATGCCGCGCTTGAATTGCTGCTGACCCGCGCCGAAGCGCTGATGGGCCGCGCCCTGCCAGTTTCGTCCGAAGCGCGCGCCACGCTGCGCGCCATGGCGGATGGCGATGGCCGCTACGGGCTGAACATGGCTGAGCAATTATTCGCCCTGCCCGAAGCAACCCCGCCGCTTGATCCAGCCGGGCTTTCAGCCTTGCTCGCGAAACGCGCGGCACTTTACGACAAGGACCGCGAGGAACATTACAATTTGATCTCCGCACTGCATAAATCCATGCGCGGATCAGACCCCGATGCGGCGCTTTACTGGTTTGCGCGCATGCTGACGGGTGGTGAGGACCCGCGTTACATCGCCCGGCGCCTCACGCGCTTTGCGGCCGAGGATATCGGCATGGCCGACCCGCGCGCGCTGCCGCTGGCCATCGCTGCCTGGGAAACATTTGAGCGGATGGGATCACCCGAAGGCGAATTGGCGCTGGCGCAGCTTGTGGTGCATTTGGCGACCGCGCCGAAATCCAACGCGGTATATCAGGCGTTTAATGAGGCGATGCGCGCCGCGCGGGAAACCGGCAGCCTGATGCCGCCCAAGCACATATTGAATGCACCGACGAAACTAATGCAGGAAATTGGCTATGGCGCCGGCTATGCCTATGACCATGAGGCTGAGGGCGGCTTTTCCGGCCAGGATTACTTCCCCGAGGAAATGGGAAGGCGCGTTTTCTATCGCCCGACCGATCGCGGCGCTGAGGCCGCGATTGCTGAGCGCTTGGCGCGCTTCGCGGAATTGCGCCGCAAA
>JADCFP010000044.1 GCA_020249465.1 Roseomonas sp.
CGCCATTCAGCGTGACCGCATTAGCAAGGTTCAGGTTATTCGCTGCCGCCAACAGCGTGGTGCCGGCCGCCATGGTCAGCGCGCCAGTGCCCAGTGCATTGTTATGCCCAACCCCAAGCGTGCCCTGCTGCAGGAAAGTGCCGCCGGTGTAGGTGTTGTTACCGGTCAGCGTCAGGGTGCCGTCGCCGGTCTTGGTGAGGTCACCAGCACCGCTGACGATGCCGCCCAACGTGAAGCCAAAGGCCTGCGTATTGACAGTCCCCGCGCCATTCAGCGTGACCGCATTAGCAAGGTTCAGGTTATTCGCTGCCGCCAACAGCGTGGTGCCGGCCGCCATGGCCAGCGCGCCGGTGCCAAGCGCGTTGTTGTGCCCAACCCCAAGCGTGCCCTGCTGCAGGAAAGTGCCGCCGGTGTAGGTGTTGTTACCGGTCAGCGTCAGGGCCGAATCGGCGCCATCCTTGGTAACAGAACCGCTACCGCTGATAACGCCAGAGAGCGTCTGATCAGCGCTTGAGGAATAGCGGAACACCCCGCCATTCAGCGCAATTCCGCCGGCATAATTTCCCTGACCCAGGCGCCCAGTACCGGCAATTTGCAATGTGCCGGCGTTGACCGTTGTGTCACCTGTATAGCTGTTGTCGCCGGTTAGAATGAGGTCTCCCGTACCGGTCTTGGTGAGCGCGCCCACACCGCTCACAATGCCGCTCAGCGTCAAGGCAAAGGATTGCGTGTCGATCGTCGCGCCGCCGTTCAGTGTGACAGCATTCCCCAATGTGAGGTTACCCATCAAAGCGCGGAGAGTGGTGTTGGCCTCCATGGTCAGTGCGCCCGTGCCAAGCGCATTATTATGGCCGACGCCAAGCAGACCCTGTTGGAGGTGAGTGCCACCCGCGTAGGTATTGTTGCCCATAAGATTCAAAGTGCCGGCGCCGGTCTTTATGATGCCGTAATTGAAGCCACCATCAGAAACGACGCTTTCGATTGTTGCGGTAACGCCCGCATCCACCTGCATAATGCCCGACGGGAAGACCGACACTAATTGTAGTTCGCCGCCGCGCAGCACGTATCCATCCGTCCGGAATTCCAGCCCACTAATGGGTTGCGTGCCCACAACATTCACCAGGCCGCCCGCCGGACCCCAGAAGATGGCTGTCCCCCACGCGGGCCAAACACCATTGATGGAGGCGTCCTGGAGTGTCCAATTCATATTCAAGTTATTCCAGGTGCCAGGGCCCCCATTGATGACGTTATTATTAGCGAATTCACCCGTGCCACCGTCCCAGTAGAAGCCTGTGTTCGTGAAAAGGATGACGTGGGTAATAGAGGTAATGGACGCCGAAGCACCAATACCAGTAAGCCAATACTCGGTTTCCCAATCAAATGTTACGGAGGTTGGCAAGGTACTGGGCGGTTGTGGCAGAATGGGAGTTGTATAAACACCGAACGCAGCCAATGGTACATCAGCGCTTGACGTGAAAGCGTGAAAAATATTTTGAATTGAACGGGTCGGCGCCACGACTTCATAATTGAATATGACCCCATCCTGCCCATCCAGATTGTTGAAGGAGAGCACGTGGTGGTCAGGAAAAACCTGAATGTTCAGCGTCGAGGTTGATACGCTATTGTCCAACTCAACCATCGAGTCGTTGAAGGTATAGATGATCGGACCAGCGCTGCATGTATAACCCGCCGCTCCGGTCATATAAATGTCACGAATCAGAATTGTGCCGCAGGCCAGCGCTGGCTGCGGAAACAAGGGCGCCGTAAGCACCAAGCCACCAGCGGCCAGCAAGGCGGCCAATGTTTTTGACGCCCGGGTGGATGCCAGGGCGCGGGCATAGCGCCCAACCAAACCAAATGACTTGGAACGGCCATCGGGGGCCGCCCGACTAAATACCCTGCCTTCGCCTTGGCCACGCGCGCCGCCCTTCGGAACCTTTGTCCGGTTCGGACCCTGGTTCCTGGTAGCCTTGCCATCATGGCCGTTGCGTGGGTGAGGGCTTGGGTTGGGGTGCGATTTGGATGACATCTTTAAGCTCAACCTTCGGAAGAGAATCTCATTATCTCTTTTTGAAATTTTAGAGGTTAATTTTTTGAAAAATACTTGAGATAGATCAATTTTTTCTAAGTTAATCGAAATAAATCTTGATTTGCGGCCTTGCTCGGGCGTCAGTTTCCAAAGGCAAAAACAGCATCATGGCGAAATAAGCCCTCAATCCATGAAGGCGCGGCCCTGTCACGGCGATTTCGTCGCAAGACCAAATCGTCTTGCCTTTTAGCGCTACCCATTGGTGAACGGCTTGATGTGGAGCAGACGCCGCAAAAACCGCCCCTTGAGACAATACCCGGCCAGATGTTGCCACCTGACTGGATATTGCCTTCGGCACGGACCGATGGGGATCCAACCGTGCCGGGAAGGGATGTGTGTGACTGACTTTCCGCTTCGGCGATTGACTTCCGCGAAACACACATCAACGGGAACAAAATAAGAACTATCATCGAGCGTCTGGCGTTGCAACCCCCTGCTCGGTCGCATTTCCCGAGCTGCCAGGCTTCTTCCACCCGGCTTGAAAATGCTCCGTGGCAATCCGCCCACGCGCAGCTATAAGCGGCGCAACATGAATGATACCTCCACCCGCGGGCTGACGCTTCGGCTTTGGCGCGATTATGTCCGCCAGCATGGCAGGGGCATCCTGCTTGCGCTGATTTGCACGCTTGGCGTTTCGGGCTGCACGGCGCTTTATCCGATTGTCATTCAGCAAGCCTTTGACCTGTTCACCTCGGGCGATCAGCGGGTGGTCTGGCTGATTCCGATTGTGATTGTGGCTGTCACCTCTTCCAAGGCGCTCGCGCAATTCGGCCAGGCGGTGGCGATTCAATCCGTCGTGCTGCGCGTAGTGGAAAACCTGCAGCGCGATTTGTTCAAGGCGCTGACGCGCGCTGATCTGGCGACCGTGGCGCGTGATGCGCCGGCGCGCCACGCCGCGCGCTTCACCACCGATGCCGGGCTGATCCGCGAAGCGCTGCAAAGATCCATCAATGCCATCGCCGATGTGCTGACGCTGATTGGCCTGATCGGGTCCATGCTGTGGCTTGATTGGCAAATGTCGCTGATCGCAGCACTGCTATACCCGATTGCAGTGGTGCCCATCCTGAAGCTTGGCAAGCGCATCCGCCGTGCCTCGGGCGGGATGCAGGACCGGGTTGGGGATGCGGCGACGCGGCTCACGGAAAGTTTCGGTGCGGCGCGGGTGGTGCGCAGCTATCGGCTGGAAGCGGCCGAGGAAGCACGCGCCAATACGCTGTTTACGCGACTGAGAGAGGCAGTTTTCACCATCCAACGCACACGCGCTTCGCTGGACCCCATGCTGGAGGTGCTGGGCGGCATCGCCGTGGCGGCGGTGCTGGCCGTGGTTGGTTATCGTGTCGCGAGCGGGCAGGGCACCATCGGTGAATTCACCGGCTTTGTCGCCGCTGTGCTGATCGCCGCGCGGCCTGTGCGCGCCTTGGGGTCCTTGAACTCCGCCTTGCAGGAAGGGCTTGCTGGCTTAGCGCGCGTCTTTGGCGTGATTGATACGCCGCGCCAGATCACCAGCCCCGCAAGCCCCGCAGCGCTGCCGGCGGGTGGTGGGCGTATTGCGTTTGATGCGGTCGGCTTTCGGTATGAAGGCGTGCCGGATGCAGCACTTGCAGGGTTGAGTTTCGCTGCCGAACCAGGACAGACGGTAGCACTTGTCGGGCCATCAGGTGCCGGGAAATCAACCGCGCTCGCCCTCGTGCCGCGGCTTTATGATGTGACTGAAGGGCGCGTCGTATTGGATGGCGTGGATATCCGCGCCATCAGCCTGGAGAGTTTGCGTGATGCGCTCGCCTATGTCGGCCAGGATGCGGTGATTTTCGAAGACACTGCCTTCGCCAATATCGCCTGTGGCAGGCCGGGGGCGACGGCGGCCGAGGTTGAAGCCGCCGCCCGTGCTGCCGCCGCGCATGATTTCATCAGCGCCTTGCCGGCGGGCTATCAGACGGAACTCGGCCCCGGCGGTAATCGGCTATCGGGTGGGCAGCGCCAGCGCCTGGCGCTTGCGCGTGCGCTACTGCGTGATCCGCGCGTGCTGTTGCTGGATGAAGCGACCAGCGCGCTTGATGCCGAAAACGAGGCCCTGGTGCAGGAGGCACTTGCGCGGCTGCGTCAGGGCCGCACCACGCTGGTGATCGCACATCGGCTCGCAACCGTGCGCGATGCGGATTGCATTGTGGTGATGGATTGCGGGCGCGCGGTGGAACAGGGCACGCATCAGGCGCTGATGGAAGCTGATGGGCTTTATGCGCGGCTGGTGCGTACCCAAGCGTTCGCGGGATAAAGAGGCTTACGCATCTAACGCTTCGGCAGCGATACGCCCGGCATTTTCCTGAATGAAGCGGAAGCGCAATTCGGGACGCCTTCCCATCAATTCTTCCACCCTTTCACTGGTAAAAGACCGATCTTCCGGCGCCAGCATGACGCGGAGCAGCGTGCGCTTCTTCGGGTCCATTGTGGTTTCCTTGAGCGCTGCGGGCGGCATTTCGCCCAGCCCCTTGAAGCGGCTGACTTCGACCTTCTGGTTGGATTTGAACCGCGCCTTCAAGACGCGTTCGCGATCCGCATCATCCATGGCATAAACCGAAACTCCGCCCGCTTGCAGGCGATAAAGCGGCGGCTGCGCCAGAAACACGCGGCCCTGCCGCACCAATTCCGGCAATTCGCGATAAAAGAAAGTCAGCAAAAGGGCGGCGATATGCGCGCCATCCACATCCGCATCCGTCATGATCACAACGCGCCCATAGCGCAGCTTGGCGATGTCAAACCGATCCCCCACGCCACACCCCAGCGCTTCGATCAGATCCTTCAATTCCTGATTCTGGCGCAGCTTTTCCACGCTGGCGCTGGCGACATTCAGGATCTTGCCGCGCAGCGGCAACACGGCCTGGGTCTCACGGTCGCGCGCCTGTTTGGCGGAGCCGCCGGCGGAATCGCCCTCCACCAGGAAAAGCTCCGTCCCATCCGCACTTTCGCGTGCGCAATCGGAAAGCTTGCCGGGCAGACGCAGCTTGCGCGTCGCGGTCTTGCGCGGCGTGTCTTTCTCGGCACGGCGGCGCAGCCTTTCCTCCGCGCGTTCAATCGCGAAGGCGAGGAGATTATCAGCATTCGCCGGATCCCCAGCCAGCCAATGATCGAAATGATCACGCAACGCCATTTCGACCAACCGCGCCGCTTCCGGGCTGGTGAGCTTGTCTTTCGTCTGACCCTGGAATTGCGGTTCGCGGATAAAGACCGAAAGCATGCCCGCAATGGGGCCAAGCAAATCTTCCGCTGTTACGTTGGCAGCGCGCTTTTCCTTCTTGAGCTCACCATAGGCGCGCAAGCCCTTCACCAGTGCCGTACGGAAGCCCGCTTCATGCGTGCCGCCCTGCGGCGTTGGGATGGTATTGGCATAGGTGTTCAGAAACCCATCGCCGCGTTCCACCCAGCTTGCCGCCCATTCAACCCGCCCCGCACCTTCGGGAAATTCCGCATCGCCCGACCAGGCAGCGGGCACCACGGTGGGCCGGCCTTCCAGCGCGGCGGTGAGAAAGTCAGAAAGCCCCCCCGGAAAATGCAGCACGGCTTGCGCGGGTGTTTCATCCTTGATTAGCGCGGGATCGCAAGACCAGCGGATTTCGACACCGCGATACAAATACGCCTTGGACCGGCAGAAACGATACAAGCGTTCCGGGCGGAAGGCGTGCTTGCCAAAAATCTCCGGATCCGGCTTGAAGCGAATGGTCGTGCCGCGACGGTTTTGCACCGCGCCCGCATCCTTCAGCTTCGTGATCGCCTTGCCGCGCGAATAGACCTGAGTGAACAGCGTGCGGTCTCGCGCGACCTCCACCTCCATCCGTTCAGACAGCGCATTCACCACCGATGAACCAACACCATGCAAGCCGCCCGAAGTGTCATAGGCCTTGCCGGAGAATTTGCCGCCCGAATGCAGCGTAGTCAGGATCACTTCCAGCGCGCTGAGCTTTGGGAATTTCGGGTGTGGGTCCACCGGGATGCCGCGGCCATTATCGCGCACCGTCAGCCAATTATCGGCTTCGAGCGTTACCTCAATGCGGTCGGCATGGCCGGCCACGGCTTCATCCATGGCGTTGTCAATGATTTCGGACGCCAGATGGTGCAGCGCGTTTTCATCCGTGCCGCCAATATACATGCCGGGGCGGCGGCGGACCGGCTCCAGCCCTTCCAGCACCTCAATATCCTTGGCCGAATAGCCATCCTGCTGCCCGGCGCCCCCCTTCCGAGGGCCCCCGCGACCAAAAAGATCGTTCATGTCTTGTTCCCTGATTCGCGGCGAACATACCGGGGCGCGCGGTGGGAAACAACGCGGCTGTCGAGTCGCACCGCGATGGTTTGGCCAAAGCGCGCGACGGGTGATAAACAAAGACGTTAAGCGTCACGCCATTCAAGGATATGAACTGCCGCATGCGGCAAAAGCCTCGCCCGGCCAAACCGGCCCAGACGACCCTCTCGCCCGCCAATCAGGCGCGGCTGGAAGAAACCCTGCGCGCGCGGCTCGCGGAACAGCCGACCAATGGCGCGGCCTGGCAGCAATTGGCGGCCCTGCTGTCTGGCAAGGGGCGCCATGCGGAGGCAGTTGATGCCTTCGCCAAGGCGCTCGCCCATGGCGTGCCGGCGGCGGCGATTTGCACCCCCTATGCGCTCGCCTTGTCATCCGCCGGGCGGCACAAGGAAGCAGCCGAACTTGTGGCGCCAGTCCAGGCGCGCAAACCCAAGGATTTTGCGCTGACCAATCTGCTCGGCGTCATGCTGAAGCGCGCCGGGCGTTATGATGAAGCGATTGCCACGCTGAAGGCCGCGCAAAAGCTTGAACCAAAAAACCCCTCGCCCTGGCAGAATCTTGGCAATGCGGAAGAAGCGCGCGGCAATTACGCTGCGGCGGCCGAGGCCTTCCAGGGCGCCGTGCGGCTTGACCCACGCAATGGCGAATTATGGCGCCTGCTGGGGCGCATGCAGCGCGCCCTGAACAATAATGAGGGCGCGCGGGCAAGCTTCCTGAAAGCCTTTGAATTCCAGCCCAAGGATCAGAATACGCTGAATGATCTGATGGGGCTGTTGATTGATGCCGGCGACATTGAAGGGGCCATTCCCGTTGTCGCCCGCGCGCGCCAATTCCGCCAGGGTGATCGCGGGCTGGATGTGATGCATGCGCGCATGCTGCTCAGGCTTGGGCGGCGCGAGGAATCACGCGCCGTGATTGATGGCATCCTGGCGCAAGACCCGGGCGACCGGCAGGCTAATCTTTTCCTGTCCCGCATGGCCGGCGATGGCGACAGGCGCCTGGCGAATGAAGCGCTGAAGCGCGCGCATGAAGCCAATCCTGGCGCGGCCGATGTGCAATCCGCCTATATCGAAAGCCTCTCACGCAGCCGTTATGACAGCGAAGCGGCCCATTTGGAGGAATCCTACAGGCTTTCGCTCGATTTCATGAAGCGCCATCCGGATAAGGTCGCGCGCAATTCACGCTCGCTCCGCACGGTGTTCCAGCGCGTGATGGATATCGAAAATCTGGAAGCAACCGGCCCCATCCCGACCCTGTTGCCGCATTGGCAGGCGGAAGGGCGGCATTCTTCCGTGCATTATGAGCTGGGCCAGGTGCATAGCCTGGAAGACCGTATCGAGATTGTGGAATGGCACCGCAATTGGGGCCGCGGCGTGCAAAAGCGGATAAAGCCTCTGCCGCCCGCCCCCGCGCTGCATATGCCGCGCAAATGGCGCATCGGTTTTCTGTCGAGCGATTTGCGCAACCACCCCGTCACCTATTTCTGCATGCCGTTGCTTGAAGCCTATGACCGCGATCGGTTCGAGGTTTTCTGCTATTCCTTCTATGAGGGTGAGCGCGACGTCATTCAGGCAGAGCTTGAAAAATCCACCAATTTCCGCTGGTGGCCGTATCGGCCGGATGATCAGGTGGCCGCTGATATCGCCAAGGATAATCTTGATCTTCTGTTTGAATTGGGCGGCAGCACGGCGATGAACAAGCTGGAAGTCATGGCCTATCGCCCCGCGCGGCTGGGTGGCAGTTGGCTTGGCTATCCGCATTCCGCGGGACTTGAGACAATCGATTACATTCTGGTGGATCCCTATATCAAGCCGGAAGACCCGCGCCTGCTGATCGAAAAACCGTTCGAATTGCCGGAAACCTGGGTGACGGTGGGTGGCCGGCTCGGCTTTTATGAAGTGCCGATTGATCTGGAAATTCCGGAAGATCGGCGCGGTTATGTCACCTTCGGCACGGCCAATAATCCCTATAAATACACTAGGCTTTGCATTGATACCTGGGCGGCTGTGCTGCGCCGGGTGCCCAATTCGCGCTTCATCTTCATCCGCCCCGAAGCGGGCGGGCCATCCTTCCTGGAAAATACCCGCGCCGCTTTCGCGGCGCGCAATGTGGACCCGGACCGGATCGAATTTGTCGGCATCCGCGGCAAGCATTTGCCGCATTACAACAAGATGGATATCTCGCTTGATACGCTGCCGCATGTCGGCGGCACCACCACCTGCGAAAGCATCTGGATGGGTGTGCCTTGCGTATCGCTGGTGGGTGCTGGCTTTGCCGAGAGGCTTTCCTATTCCAACCTGTCCAATGCCGGCATTGGCGATATGGCCACTTTCAGCGTTGAAGACTATATCGAAAAAGCCGCTGAATTGGCCGCCGATGCGCCGCGCCGGCGTGTGCTGCGCCATGGGCTCCGCGACATGATCCGCGCCATGCCGCTTGGCCAGCCCGCGCGCTTCGGCAAGGCGTTCTATGACAAGGCGGCCGAGGTCTGCGCCTTGTGATTTTCAACGCAACCGCCATCCCCGGCATCATCAGCATTGAAGCCACTCCTGCGCGGGATGAACGCGGCGCTTTTCTGCGGAGCTGGTGCCGGGAAAGCTTTGGCGCTGGCGGGATTGATTTTACGCCGATCCAGGCGAGCCTTTCGGAAAACACGCTGAAGCATACCTTACGCGGGATGCACTACCAGATCGCGCCCGCCGAGGAACAGAAACTCATTCGCTGCGTGCGCGGCGCGGTGTTTGATGTGCTTATTGATTTGCGCGCCGATCAGCCAAGCTACCTCAGCCACATCGCCATCACGCTCGATGCCCGCGCGAATAATGCGGTCTTGGTCCCGCGCGGCATTGCACATGGCTTCTTGAGCCTCACGGATGATGCCGTGGTGGAATATCTGATTGACACACCCTATGCGCCCGCATTGGCGCGCGGGGTGCGCTGGAATGATCCTGCCTTCGGCATTGCCTGGCCGGCTGAGCCCAAGGTGATTTCCGCGCGCGACAATGCCTGGCCCTTGATGCATGGCTGAACGCGTTCTGGTCACGGGTGCGACAGGTTTCATCGGACGGCATATTCCGGCGCTGCTGCAAGCGCGCGGCTTTGCGACACACATCACCGCGCGCAGCGTCGCAATCGCCACGCCAGGCATGACCGCGCACGAGGTTGATCTGCTGCGCCAGGAGGATGCGCGGCGTTTGATCTACGATATTCGGCCCGACATCATCATCCATACCGCCTGGTATGTCGCGCATGGGCGCTTCTGGACCACGCCGGAAAATACCGATTGGCTGGAAGCTTCCACCGCACTTGCCGCCTATGCCGCAGAGGCCGGCGCGCGGCGCTTTATCGGCCTTGGCACCTGCGCCGAATACACGACCGAAGCCGGCGATGACGCCTTTCCCTGGCCGGAGACCCGGCCCATCGCCCCCGCGACACCTTACGGCGAGGCCAAGGCCACCTTCGCGCGCCGATTACACGAAATGGCCGAAGCGCGCGCGCGTTTTGGCATTGCCTGGGCGCGGCTGTTTCATTTGTTCGGCCCGGGCGAAAACCCCGCGCGGCTGGTGCCTTCCATCATGATCGCGCTACGGGAAGGCCGCGAAGCGCAGTGTTCTTCCGGCAGGCCAGTGCGTGATTTCATCAGCACGCAAGCCGCTGCAGCCGCCCTTGCGGCACTCGCGACAAGTGATGTCACTGGTCCGGTGAATATCGCCTCAGGCGCGCCCATCAGCATTGCCGCCATGGCGCGGCTGATTAGCGATATCTCTGGCCGGCCTGATTTGCTGAGGCTGGGTGCTTTGCCTGATCGGCCGAATGAACCACCCTATATGGTGGCGCATACCGGCAGGCTCAGGCGCGACGTGGGCTTCACCGCGCCGGTTTCTCTCGCTGCTGAACTGCGCCAACTTCAAATGCGTTGATGCAGCGCGCAGACCAGCGTGAACAATTGCCGCGCCGTGTCGAAATCCAGCGAAACCCGCCCCGCGAGCCGCGCGCGCAGCAATTCCGCGCCTTCATTATGCAGCCCGCGCCTGCCCATATCTATGGCCTGCACGCGGCTCTCCGGCCCGCTTTCCGCAACCGCCTGTTCATGCGCTTCGACCACCAGGTGGTAGTCCTTGATCAGCCGGCGGAAGGGTCCAAGGGCAAGGGCCAGCACATGCAAAGTCTCGCCAGCTTCATTGCGGATATCGAACACCAGCCGGCCTTCACGCACAGCTAGGCCCAGCACATAAGGCCCGCGCGGCAGGCCCTCAGGGTCGAAGCGGTTATGGTGCAGCAAATCCGTAATTGCCTGGCGCCGATCTGCCTCAGCATAGGCAGAAGGGGCCGGCGCTTCCTCGGGCAATTCAACGCGGATCAGGCGCTGTTCAGGCATCCGGCTTGCCACCCCGCAGCACCACGCCGCCTTCGTCGCCTGTCATGCCAAGGCGCATCATCCAGCCAATCACCGCACCTTTGATGGGGCGCAGCAGCAGGGTGCAGATAATGGTAAATAGCGGCAACCAGATCAGCATATGCAGCCAGATCGGCGGCATATACGCCTTTTCGATCCACAATACCGGCGGCACCAGCACATGCCCGGTGATCAGAATGGTGAAATAAGGCGGCGCATCATCGGCCCGCAGCCGCCCGGTGGGCGCGCCACAGCTTTCACAAGCCTCAGCCACCCGCAGATACCCCGCGAATAGCCGCCCCTGCCCGCAAACCGGGCACAGCCCTTTCAGCCCGCGCAGCAGGCCATCCCGCGCGCTCGGCGGCTGATAGGGCAGGGCGGGGGGCGTGCGATCCGGTTCCCAACGCATGATTGCTCCAATCCTCGCCAGGCTGCCCTGGCGTTGTGCAGCGCAGCGATAGGCCCGAAGCGCCGCCCGATCAAGCGCGGCTTGCGATACTGCGCCGCTTGGCTTCAGGATACCGTCCATGAATGAACGCATCCTGCTGATCAACCCGAATTGCAGCGTAAGCTGCACGGATGGCATTGCCGCCGCCGTCGCCCCTTTCTCTGCCCCCGGCCTGCCGCGCATTGACGTGACGCGGCTGGAAGAAGGCCCGCCCGCCATCGTAACCTGGCGGGATTGGTATGGCGTGGCCGAACCGCTCTGCCGGCGCGTTGCGGCAGAGGCGGCCGATGCCTTCATAATAGGGTGCGTATCCGATCCGGGGATTGAAGCGGTGCGCATGGTGACTGACAAACCCGTTTTCGGCCCCTTGCGCTGTTCCATCGCTGCGGCGCTGAACCGCGCCGAGACTTTCGGCATGATCGCCTTTACTGACAAATCCAAGCCGCGCCAGCGCCGCGTTTTGCAAAGCATGGGGGTAGAGGCGCGGATGGTGGCTTCCATCGCGCTTAATCTTGATATGGAAGTGCTGACAGACCCGGTGGCGCCGCGTGCGCGTATTCAGGCGGTGGCGCGGGAATTGGTGGCGCTTGGGGCAGAGGCGGTGATCCTGGGCTGTGCCGGCATGGCGCATCATCGCGCGGCGGCGGAAGATGCCTGTGGCGTGCCGGTGATTGAACCAAGCCAGGCAGCGGCGGTGCAAGCGATTTTGGCGGTTGTGGCGGCGCGCGGATAGGCGCGGGAGGCTACTAATGGCGCATGACTTAAGTGAATACAACCTGAAGTAGTTTATCTCTGATATATTTATATCAATCAGATGTAAAGGCGCATTTATTTCGCGCTGCAAAGCCGGTTTTTAGTATTTATCGCGCATTAATCTGTTGCGTTGCGGCGTGAAAAAGTGAATGAATAGTGAACGCCGACTGTTACTTGGTTCAAGCAATTAGCCCTTTCGCAATAAGCCTTGTGTTTAATAGCAAAGATATGACCGGTTTTGATCGGTTTGCGAAACGGCATAGGAGTTTGGTTGCGTCGTGGGCGCCGTAAGCTTGACCGTCTGTCGAAGGGATAAGGTGTCATGAGTGGTTTCGCGGAGACCGTTCTCGGTCCGGGCGATGAAACATTCGCCGGCACTACCGCCAATGATTCAGTGCTTGGCCAAGGCGGCAATGACAGCATCCTCGGCATCGGCGGCGATGACATTCTGGATGGTGGCGCTGACAACGACACGCTGGATGGTGGCGCTGGCAATGACTCGCTTATTGGAGGTGCCGGCGCTGACAACCTTAATGGCGATGCTGGCAATGACACGCTGCTTGGCGGCGATGGCCGGGATGTCATCTATACTGGCAGCGGCGATAACCTGGTTTATGGCGGCAATGATACAGATTTTGTTATTGTCTCCGCCAGCAACAACAATACTGTCTATGGTGAAGATGGCAACGATTATATCCAAATCCTTAGTTCTGGGACTGCCTATCTTGATGGTGGCAACGGCGATGATGAACTTGTTCTTAATAATGTCTCCGGCAACAATACGCTAATCGGCGGTGCCGGCAATGATGTTCTTTACTCAAGTTCAAATTTTCTTGCCGCGTTTGGCCACGATAGCCTGGTGGGTGGTACAGGCAATGATGTGGTTGATTATCAATTTGCAACCAGCTCCTTTGTCGGCGTTTCAGTCAATCTGGGTAATGCGGGCGGATTTCAGACCACGGGCGGTGCCGGCAATGACACGCTGGTCAGCATTGAAGGGGTCTATGGCGGCTTTTTCAATGACACGCTGATTGGCGATGGCAATGCCAATACGCTTATGGGGCGTGCCGGGAATGACAGCCTCGTTGGCGCCGCCGGCAATGACTGGGTGCTTTATAGTGATCAAGTTACGGGCTTATCCTCAGTACAGATAGATCTTGCGACCGGGCGCGCGATCGGTACCGCTGGCGTTGACAGCCTGGCGGGGATTGAGAACGTTCTTGGCACTGGGGGCAGTGACTCCATCCTGGGCGATAGCCTCGCCAATATCCTGAATGGCGGCAGCGGTGCCACGGCTGACACGCTGGATGGCGGCAATGGTAATGACGCGCTGATTGGCGGGGGCGGCGATGATTACCTGGATGGCGGCAATAACGATGACATCCTTGAGGGCGGAACCGGCAATGACACGCTGATCGGCGGTTCTGGTACGGATTGGGCAAGCTACTCAAGCGCCGCAAGCGGTGTCACTGTTGACCTTGGTAATGCCAGGAGTGCAGGCGCGGATGGTGTTGACAACCTGACAGGCATTGAAGGGATTCAAGGCAGTAATTTTGCCGATACCTTGCTTGCCGGCGGCGTTGCCAATGCCTTCCTCTGGGGCGTGGGGGGCAATGATTGCCTTCTGGGCGGTTCGGCCAGTAACCAGACCCTTTTCGGCGACGCCGGTGATGACACGCTGGTGGCCGGTAACGGTGGAAATCAGTTTCTGCATGGCGATAACTCGGGCAATCCTTTTGTCTCGGGTAACGATAGTCTGTTTGGGTCCAATAACGCGGACTACATGCATGGCGGTTACTCTGATGACACGCTGAATGGCCGCGGCGGCAATGATACGTTGGATGGCGGTTCTGGCAGTAATGACTGGGTGAGTTATGCCGATGCGGGCGGTGGTGTCACAGTTGACCTGTTGAACTCTCGCAGCCTCGGCGCTGATGGCAATGATAACCTGACTGGATTTGAAGCGGTCCTTGGCAGCAATTTCGCCGATTCCATTTTAGCGGGAACGCTTGACGAAACGGCGCTTGGTGGCGCCGGCAATGACACCCTGTCGGGTGACGCGGGAAGTGACTCGCTGGATGGCGGTGCAGATTTTGACTGGGTGGATTATAGCTATGTTGCCAACCAGCAGATGTCCATCAATTTGGAGTTGGGTAGGGCGACACGGGCCACGGCTGCGCAGCAAGATCGTGATACCATCAGCGGTTTCGAAGCTGTTCTTGGCGGCGGCGCCGATGACATTATTGTCGGGGATTCTGTCGCCAATATTCTTGATGGTGGCAATGGCAATGACACCATAAACGGCGGGCTTGGCAATGACACCCTTTATGGCGGCGCGGGAACCGACCGGCTTTCAGGTGATGAAAATAATGATCTGTTGATTGCCGGCGGTGGCCTCAATGAATACGTAGACGGCGGTAGCGGCAATGATTCGGTGGTAGTGGGCGCCGCCACTGGCGGCAATTTTCTCGGTAATACCGGTGATGACAGTATTGATGCTAGTGGCAGCACCTCTGTTCCGCAGCAAGTTCTTGCGGGTAACGAAGGCAATGACACGATCATCATGGGCAGCGGTTCCGGCCAGCAGGCTTGGGGCGGCGATAATAATGACTTCATCGTCAGCAATGGTGCCAATCAGCAATTGCTGGGTGAGGGTGGCAATGACACCCTTGTTATCAATAACCCCTATTCACGTTCCGATGGTGTTTTGGGCGGCGATGGGGATGACAGTATCCTTGGTTCCTCAGGCAATGACAACTTAAATACCTCCACCTTTTTCTCGGATGGCAATGACACCATCCGCGGCCAGCAAGGTGACGATTTTATCTATGGCGGCAACGGTTCCGATTGGGCGAGTTATGAGGGCGCGGTTGGTAGCGTTACCGTTGATCTGGCGGCGACCCCTGACCAATTGGCCACCGGCGAGCATGGTAATGATACGTTGCAGAGCATTGAAAATGTGCTCGGCGGCAATGGCGCGGATAGCATTCTGGGTAGCAGCGTTGCCAATTACCTGATTGGCGGCAATGGCAATGACACCATTGAGGGCGGTATTGGCAACGACACTATCTTTGGTGGCGCCGGAAATGATCGGATCAACGAAATCGCCGGATCTAATCTGATTTATGCTGGCATCGGCGATGATCAAGTCATTCTTCAAAACGATTCCAGTACCGTCTATGGCGAAGACGGCAACGACTTCCTTGTCGCGTTATTCGGATCCGGCGGTGCCTTCATAGACGGCGGTATCGGTAACGATTTGGTGGGTGCGCTCGCCAACGACCGATATACGCTGCTTGGTGGCGCGGGAGATGATCGTGTCCAGGGCGGCGCAGGCAATGATAGCCTGGATGGTGGTGAAGGGTTTGATACTGTCTTTTTCAGCGGTAGCGACGTCACTAGCGCTGTTTCGGTCAATCTAGGGAATGCCGGCGGGCAGCAGACCACAGGCGGCGGCGGCAATGACACGCTGATCAACATTGAAGGCGTGGTAGGGTCAAACCACAACGACACATTGATCGGCGACACCAACGCCAATCTTCTCGATGGCGGCAATGGCAATGACAACCTGCAGGGCGGCGCGGGCAATGACACGCTGGTCGCGGGCAATGGCGATGACTCACTTTCGGGCGGCGCGGATAACGATAGCCTGCTGGGCGGGACCGCGTCTTCAAACGGC
>JADCFP010000045.1 GCA_020249465.1 Roseomonas sp.
CCATACCAGACATTGACGATGATGATGGAAAGCCGCGCCCACCATTTCTCACCAAGCCAGGGTACTGCCGGAATGCCAAAAACCTGAAACAGCCAATTGATGGATGAATAGGCAGGGTCAAACATCCACCACCAGCCAAGCGTGGAAAGCGCTGGCGGAATCACCCAAGGCACCAGCAACATGCCGCGCCATTTGCGCTGCCCCTTGGCAGGGATGTGGTGCAGCATATGCGCGAGCCAAAAGCCGACCAGCGCCTTCAGAATCACTGCGGTGATCGCAAAAATGCAGGATTGCCACGCAACCGCCCAGAAGGTCTCGCTTTCGAACAGAATCTCGAAATTGCCGAGGCCGTGTGGCAGCCATTCGGCTTCCATAAAGCCAGTCATCCGGCGATTGAGTGTGGAAAGGTAAATCCCGTAGCCCGCCGGATAGGCAACCAGGCCGATCAGCACCACCAGCAAGGGAGTGGTCATCAGAACGGCAATGGTGGAACGGCGACGCACCAAGCGTTGCAGGCTGGAAGCGCGCCCCGAATCGGGCGCAGAGGGCATAATTGGCGCCGTGCTGGCGTCAGCGGCCATGGTCTGAACCTTTCCTGAAATGAAAGACGGGCGGCGCGGGGCCGCCCGTCATGCGCGGTCAGCCGCCGCGGCGGATGGTATTGAGCTCGCGCTCCACCCAGGTAAGCGCCTGGTCCACGGATTCACCACCCTGCACGATGCGGGCGACGAGCTTCGTATTCAGGCCCTGGTTGTACATCTGCACCGCCATTGCCGCCGGCGCGGGCGCCATGGCGATGGAGGTCTTTGCATTGTGATGCGCGCGCACCGGGTAATTATAGACCGAACCCACCGGCGGGCCTTCGGTTTCCCAAACCTTGAAGTCCGACATGCTGGTGAAGGGCGGAATATCATACCCAGCGGACCCGTTGGTCTGGCGTTCCGCCTGCGCACGATCAGACAGCCATTCCAGGAAGGCCTTGGCCGCGCCCTTGCTGCGGCTGAAATTCCAGATGCCCCAGAAATACGGCAGATAGGCTGCGAAGCGCCCTTCCGGCCCGGCAGGCATCGGCACAGTCCAGCAATTTTCCGCAACCTGCGGCGCATCGCGCTTCGCCACCGCCCAGGCGGATGGTGGGTTGAAGATCAGTGCCGAACGGCCTGAAATCAGCGCGCGGTTATTGCCGCCATCATCCCAGGCCCAGACATCATTGGGCAGGAAGCGGCTGATCCGGGCGCACATTTCCACCGCAGCGCGCAGCTTGGCGTTGTTGCGTACCGTGATCGTGCCCCGCGCATCCATCATGAAGGCGCCATAGGATTCGAAAAGCGCGCCCACCCAATCCACCGCATCGGTAAAGCTGCCCATGGGCAGGCCGAAGGAGAAGCCGGCCCGGTGGCATGCTTCTGCGGCACGGGCGAAGGTTTCCCAAGTCCATTGATCGGCGGTCGGGCCAGCCGCGTTCTGTGCCGGCCACATGGCGCGGATATCAATGCCGGCATGCTGCTGCAGCAGGTCAAAACGCACGCAAGCGGGCTTCAACTGTGTGCCGGCCACAGCCGGGATCGCCACCCAAGTGCCTCCAGGCTTGCCTAGATATTCGGCCGCCGGGGTCACGGCGCCGTATTTCTGGGTCAGGTTGCGCATGACATCATCCACCGGCTCAAGCATGCGCTGGTGGTTGCTCGGCTCCCAAGCGGGGAAGGACATCAGGTCATAGCCGGTGCGCGACTGCGCCTGGGCATTGATGGTCAGCAGGATCTGGTTGCCGTTGGACGTGACGGTATCCATCTGCACGTCAACGCGATTGGCTTGGCCCCATTCAGCGCAAAGCTGGCGCATGATCACATTGCCATTCGGCACCCAATGGTCCCAGAAGCCGCAGCGCAGCGTGCCGCCGGTGCCTTGGGCATGGACCATGGGGGCGGAAAGAATGCCCGCCGCCGCCACCCCGGCGCCGGAGCGCAATAGGGTACGCCTTTTAATTTCGGTCATGTGTTGGATCCTCCTCGTTTATTCATTGTTTGCTGCCTTCCGGACCTGGGCCCGGTTAACGCTTGGGGTAGGTTAGGCAAGGATTTACGACCTTTGCAACCAGTAATCTGAGGGGGGGGCAGCCCGCCCCACCCGTGCCCTGGGCTGGCGCGGCGCCCCAAACTCGGCTTCAAACCCCCTGACAGGCCAGAACCAGGATCAATGGCATGACCACTACGCTCCGCGTCGCCGTCCAGATGGACCCGATCGAGACCATCAATATTGATGGTGATTCCACCTTTGCTCTTATGCTGGAAGCCCAGACCCGGGGCCATAAGCTTTGGCATTACCATGTGCGCGATCTGGCGCTGCGCGGCGGGCGCGTGACTGCCTGGGCGCGGCCCATCACGCTCCGGCGCGAATACGGCAATCATTTCACCTTCGGGGCAGAGGTGGAATTGGACCTTGGCCGCGATGCCGATGTGGTGCTGATGCGCCAAGACCCGCCCTTTGACATGGGCTACATCACGGCCACGCATATTCTGGAACATATCCACCCGAAAACGCTGGTGGTGAATGACCCGGCGCAGGTGCGCAATGCGCCGGAAAAGCTGTTCGTCACCCATTTTCCGGATTTGATGCCGGCAACGCTGGTGACCGCGGATCGCCGCCGCATCGCGGATTTCCGGGCGGAACATGGCGATATCATCATCAAGCCGCTGTTCGGCAATGGCGGCGCGGGCGTGTTTCACCTCCGCGCCGATGACCCGAACATGAATGCGCTGGTGGAGCTTTTCACCGAACGCTCCCGCGAGCCCTTGATGATCCAGCAATACCTGCCCGCCGTGCGGGAAGGCGATAAGCGCATCATTCTGGTGGATGGCGTTGCCATGGGCGGCATTAATCGCGTGCCGGCGGCGGGCGAGGCGCGGTCCAATATGCATGTCGGTGGCCGGCCGGAACCCACCAAGCTGACTGAACGAGAGCGCGCGATTTGCGCGCGCATCGGGCCGGAATTGAAGGCACGCGGCATGATCTTTGTCGGCATTGACGTGATTGGCGGCTTCCTCACCGAAATCAACGTCACCAGCCCGACCGGCTTGCAGGAATTGGCGCGGTTTGATGGTGTGTATCTGGAACGCGCCATCTGGGACGCGATTGAAGCGAAAAGGCGCTGAGATGCTAAAACTTTGGGGCCGCACCAATTCGATCAATGTGAAGAAGGTGCTGTGGATGCTCGATGAGATCGGGCAGGCTTATGATCGTGTGGATGCCGGCATGGAACATGGCCGGGTGAATGATGCGGATTACCGCGCCATGAACCCGAATGGCCGTGTGCCGACATTGGAAGATGGCGATTTCGTGCTGTGGGAATCAAACAGCGTGCTGCGCTATCTGGCGATGAAGGTCCAAAGCCCGCTTTACCCGGCGGATGCGGCGGCGAGGGCCTCGGCGGATCGCTGGATGGATTGGCAACTTTCCACGCTCGGCCCAGCTGAGCGCAACCTGTTCTGGGGCCTGGTGCGCACGCCGCCCGAAAAGCGCGACATGGCGCAGATTGAAGGCGCGGCGAAGGCCGCCGGCGAATGCTGGGCGATAGTTGATGCCTGGGTCGCACGCCATGGCGGGCCCTATCTGGATGGGAAGACCATGACCATCGCCGATATCGTGCTTGGCTGTTACGCACGCCGCTGGTTTGGTCCGGAAGTGCGCCTGCCTGGCATGCCGGAATTCCCGACGCTGGCGCGCTGGTATGCCAAGCTTGGCGAAAGGCCGGGCTTCCAGCGCTGGATTGCGCCGCCGCTCACCTGACGGAGAACCCAACCATGCCCGGCTATCTGATCGCCAATCTGAAAGTCACCGACCCCGAGGGTTTTGACCGCTACCGCGCCGGGGTCCCGGCCGTGATCGCGCAATATGGCGGGCGCTATGCGGTGCGCGGCGGCACCATGGACCGGCTGGAGAATGCCGAGGGGTTTGATCGTGTGGTGGTGCTGGAATTCCCAAGCCTGGATGCCGCTCGCGCCTTCTATTACAGCCCGGAATATGCGCCGCTTCTGAAACTGCGGATTGAAACCACGGAAAGCCAGGTGGTGCTGGTGGATGGGTATTCTCCCTGAAACCCCGCAAGGACACAAAAAATCCGCCCGAAGCAACCGAATCGCCTTGATCCTGCCACTGTGTCGCGGAAGTGTAACTCCCCATGCGTCCCCTGATCGGCATCTCCTGCTGCATAAAGCCCTTTGGCATCTTCGGTACGCCCAATCATGCGGCGTCTGACAGCTATATCCGCGTGGTGCGTGGCCCGGTCGCGGGCACCCCGGTGCTGCTGCCGGCGGCGGGGGAGGAAGCTGCGCAGGATTACCTTGCGCATATCAATGGCCTGATCCTGACCGGCAGCCGATCCAATGTCTGGCCCGGCCATTATGATGGCCCGCCCCATGCCGAGGGCACGCCGGAAGACCAGGACCGCGACGCCACCACCCTGCCCTTGATCCGCGCGGCCATTGCGGCGGGTATTCCTTTGCTCGCGATTTGTCGCGGCATGCAGGAATTGAACGTGGCGCTCGGTGGCAGCCTGGATCAGCGCGTGCAGGATCTGCCGGGGCGGATGGATCATTCCACGCCATCGGATCAGAAAATCCCGCTGGTACGCACCGGCAAGGCGCATCTGGTGCGGATTGATGGCCAGGGTGCCCTGGCCGCGACGCTGACTGCCGCGTCGAGGGGCGCAGCGCAGCTTGCGGTGAATTCGCTCCATAACCAGGCCGTGCAGCGCCTGGCACCGCGGCTGGTCGCAGAAGGCTGGGCGCCCGATGGCACGATTGAAGCTGTCCGCGTGGAAGGTGCCCGCGGCTTTGCGATTGGCGTACAATGGCACCCCGAATATGACTGGGAAAGAGACTCCGATAGCCGCGCAATCTTTGAAGCCTTCGGCCGCGCCGCCGCTGCCCATGCCGGCGCGAAGCTTGCCGCCGCGGCAGAGTGACGCGGTTTCTTCACGCGGTAAATTGCGTTTTGGGGCTTTGCTTTTTCCCGCAAATGTTCTAGCAAATCCTTGCTGGCTATGGCTTTGCCGGCGGTCGCGATCCCGGCATCCCCTGCCGGCTCGCCCGACCTTTCCGATCGGAAAACACAAAGTAGCGCCCGGTCACCCCCCTGACCGGGCGTTTTTGTTTGGGTGGAATCTCGGCACCTCAGACAGATGCGGCGTCACCTTCAGATGACACACAAAGCACCAGCCCTGCCTTCCGGTGCGCCTCGGCTGGGGCTATAGCGGCCCGAAATGCCCGAAGGAGTGACCCAGATGGTTTCCTATGTCTTCCCGCCCCCGCCCGTGGCTGCGCTGCCGATCAAAGGCAGTGATGCGCTTTTCCCGGTGCGGCGGATTTTCTGCGTAGGCCGCAATTACGCCGAACACGCGATTGAAATGGGCAGCGACCCGACACGCGAACCGCCCTTCTACTTCACCAAACCGGCGGATTCCGTGGTGATCAATGGCGCGGATATGCCCTACCCGTCCGTGACCAAATCGCTGCACCATGAAATGGAACTCGTGGTCGCCATCGGGCGCGGTGGGCGCAATATCGCGGTGGCTGACGCGCTTTCCCATGTCTGGGGCTATTGCGCCGGCTTGGACATGACCCGCCGCGACATCCAGAATGAGGCGAAAAAGACCGGCCGCCCCTGGGATATGGGCAAGGGCTTCGACAAATCCGCACCGATGGGCCTGCTGGTGCCCGCCGCCGGCGTGAACCCGGCCAAGGGCAAGATTGAGCTCAAGGTGAATGGCAAGGTCACGCAGACCTCTGACCTTTCCAAGCTGATCTGGTCCGTCCCCGAAGTGATCGCCAATTTGTCGGAATTGGTGGAATTGGCGCCCGGAGACCTGATCATGACCGGCACGCCCGAAGGCGTCGCCGCCGTGGTGCGCGGCGATGTGCTGGAAGGCTTCGTGGAAGGTGTGGGCGACATCCGCACGAAGATCATCTGATCCGCGTGCGCGCCTGAATGGCCAAGGATCGCAGCCGTTTCGTTTGCCAAGCCTGTGGGGCGGTCAGCCCCAAATGGCAGGGGCGCTGCGATGCCTGTGGTGATTGGAATACGCTGATCGAGGAAACCACCGCCCCGCGCGGCCCCGGCCCCGCCGCCAAGACCGCTGGCGGGCGCCGCGTTGAATTTGTCGGCTTGAAGGGTGAAAGCGCGCCCCCGCCGCGCATCGTGACTGGCATTGCGGAATTGGACCGCGTTTTGGGCGGCGGCTTTGTGCCGGCCTCTGCGGTGCTGGTCGGCGGCGACCCCGGCATCGGCAAATCCACCATATTGCTGCAAGCGGCGGCGCGCTTGGCGTCCGGTGGGCGGCGGGTGCTTTATATTTCGGGCGAAGAGGCGGTGGAGCAGGTCCGGCTGCGCGCTGCGCGGCTTGGGCTTTCCGATAGCCCCATGGAATTGGCCGCCGCTTCAGCCTTGCGCGATATCGGTGCCAGCCTGGAACAGGAAACCGATGCCGCGCTGGTGGTGATGGATTCGATCCAGACCGTGTGGCTGGATGCGCTGGATTCCGCGCCAGGGACGGTGGCGCAGGTGCGCGCCTGCGCCGCCGAGCTGATCCGCCTCGCGAAATCGCGCGGCTTTGCCCTGGTGCTGGTGGGGCATGTCACCAAGGAAGGCACGCTGGCTGGGCCGCGTGTGCTGGAACATATGGTGGATGCGACGCTCTATTTCGAAGGCGATCGCGGCCACCAATTCCGCATCCTGCGCGCAGTGAAGAACCGCTTTGGTGCGACCGATGAGATCGGCGTTTTTGAGATGACCGATCGTGGCCTGGTGGAAGTGGCCAATCCTTCGGCGCTGTTTTTGGCCGAAAGGCGCGGCAATGTCTCCGGCTCGGCGGTATTCGCCGGCATTGAGGGCACGCGCCCAGTGCTGGTCGAAATCCAGGCGCTGCTTTCACCTTCTTCGGGCGGGTCGCCACGAAGGCAGGTGGTGGGCTGGGATTCCGGGCGGCTTTCCATGCTGCTCGCGGTGCTGGAAGCGCGGTGTGGTCTCAGCCTCGGGCAGAATGACGTCTATCTGAACATCGCGGGCGGCTTGCGCATTACCGAACCGGCAGCGGATTTGGCGGTGGCGGCGGCGCTGATCTCGGCGGCGACGGATCGGCCCACCGATTCGGGCGCGGTGTATTTTGGCGAGGTCGGGCTTTCAGGTGAGGTGCGGCAGGTCTCGCAGGCCGATTCCCGCCTCAGGGAAGCGGCGAAGCTTGGCTTCACTGCTGCCACCCTGCCGCGCCGGATTGCACGCGGCGGGCGCGCGGCGGCGGCACCGGAGGGGCTCGGGCTTTCGGAAATCGGCCATTTGACCGATCTGGTGGCGCGCTTTGCGGAAAAGACCCTGCCCGCGAAGGGCAAGGCGTGACGCGCCCGGCTGCGAGGGCTATAGGGACCAGCGATGAATTGGGTTGATGTCATTCTGCTGGGGGTGATTGCCCTGTCGGCGATCCTTGCCTTTTTCCATGGGCTGGTGCGCGAAGCGCTGGGCGTGGCGGGCTGGGTTGGTGCGGCGGTGGTGGCCCTGCTGGCGCGGAAGGAGGTTCAGCCCTTCCTCGACCCCTATTTCACGCCGCCCTGGCTCGCGGAAGCGATTGGCGCGGGCGTGGTGTTTTTGGTCGCGCTGATTGTCTTCAAGCTGATGATCAATGCGGTGGCGGATCGTGTGCAGGATTCCGCGCTGGGCGGCGTTGACCGCGTGCTTGGCCTGGTTTTCGGCGCGGCGCGCGGCGCCTTTCTGCTGGTGGTCGCCTATATTGTCGCGGGTTTGCTGCTACCGGGGGATCGCTGGCCAGAACCGGTGCTGGAAGCCCGCGCCCTGCCATTGCTGTCACAAGGGGCGCATATGGTGATTGAGATCATGCCGCAGGAATATCGCCCGCGGCTGAATGAACCGCCCTTGCCGCGCTCGCCCACGGTTGAAGAATTGCTGCGCCCCCCCGCGCGTAGCCGAAATTGAGGTTACCATGCCGCTGCCCGTGCGATTTGAGGATGACAAGCCGCATGAGGAATGCGGCGTCTTCGGCGTGTGGAATGGCGGCGATGCCGCAGCGCTGACGGCGCTAGGGCTGCATGCGCTGCAGCATCGCGGCCAGGAAGCCGCCGGCATCGTCACCTTGGATGAGGCTGGGTTGTTCCACGCCCATAAGGGGCTTGGCCTGGTTGGCGATAATTTCGGGGAAGCCAAGGTGATTGCCTCGCTCCGCGGTCCGCATGCGGTGGGGCATAATCGCTATGCGACCACAGGTGAGACGGCTTTGCGCAATGTACAGCCGCTTTACGCGGATTTTGAATTCGGCGGTTTTGCGGTGGCGCATAATGGCAATCTGACCAATGCCTATGCGCTGAAGCGCGCGCTTGTGCGGCGTGGTTGCCTGTTCCAAAGCACCACGGATTCCGAGGTGTTCATTCACCTGATTGCCATCAGCCTGTATTCCACCGTGATTGATCGGCTGATTGATGCGCTGAAGCAGGTGCAGGGCGCCTATTCCCTGGTCGCCTTGCATAATGGCGCGCTGATCGGCGCGCGCGATCCTTTGGGCGTGCGGCCTTTGGTGCTCGGGCGGCTTGCCAATGGCGGTTTGGTTCTGGCGTCTGAGACTTGTGCCTTGGATATCGTGGGTGCGGAATTCGTGCGCGATATCGAAGCGGGCGAATTGGTGGTGATTGACGATAGTGGTTTGCGCAGCATCAAGCCCTTTGCGCGCACCGATAGTCGTTTCTGCATCTTTGAGTATATTTATTTCGCGCGGCCGGACAGCGTCATGGAAGGCACGCCGGTTTACGAAACGCGCAAGCGCATCGGTGCCGAATTGGCGCGCGAAAGCGGCGTTGCGGCGGATTTGATTGTGCCGGTGCCTGATTCCGGTGTGCCGGCGGCCATGGGCTATGCGGTTGAATCCGGCATTCCCTTCGAATTGGGTATCATCCGCAACCATTACGTGGGCCGTACCTTCATTGAACCGACGGATCAAATTCGCAATCTGGGCGTGAAGCTTAAGCACAGCGCCAATCGCGCCATGATCCAGGGCAAGCGTGTGGTGCTGGTGGATGATTCCATTGTGCGCGGCACCACCAGCCGCAAGATTGTTGAAATGGTGCGGCAAGCGGGGGCGACCGAAGTGCATATGCGCATTTCATCGCCGCCGACCACACATTCCTGCTATTATGGCATTGATACGCCTGAGCGTGCGCATCTGATGGCGGCCAAGCATGACCTGGCCGAAATGGCGCGCATCATCGGCGTGGATAGCCTTGCTTTCATTTCGCTCGATGGCCTTTATCGCGCGCTTGGGCAGCCGGCGCGCGATGCGAAAAAGCCGCATTTCTGTGATGCCTGCTTCACTGGGGAATATGCCATTCCGCTGACGGATTGGACCGATAATGCGGATCGGCAGCTTTCCCTGTTGCAACCGGCGGGACAATGATGATGCAGGCTTTGGAAGGCCGGGTGGCACTGATCACCGGTGCGTCACGCGGCATCGGCGCCGCACTTGCCTTGGAATTGGCGAAGCTTGGCGCGCAATGCGTGTTGGTGGCGCGCACCCAGGGCGGGCTTGAAGAAGTGGATGACGCGATCCGCGCCGCCGGCGGCAAGCCCGCGACGCTTTTGCCCTTTGATCTGCAAAAGGCCGAGAAGGATATTGATATGATCGGGCCTTCCATTGCGGAACGCTTCGGTCGGCTGGATATTCTGGTGCATAATGCGGGTGCTTTGAACAAGCTGACGCCGGTTTCGCATATTGAACCGCGCGATTGGGCAGAGGTGATGGCGGTGAACCTGACCGCAAGCTGGCGCCTTATTCGCAGTTGCGATCCGCCTTTGCGCGCTTCCGATGCGGGGCGCGCGGTGTTTTTGACGACTGGCCTTGCCCAGAATCCCCGCGCCTATTGGGGCATGTATGGTGCCAGCAAGGCAGGCATGGAAAATCTGGTGATGACATGGGCAGCCGAGGTGGAGGCCACCCCCGTGCGCGTCAATCTGGTGGACCCTGGCCGGACAGCGACAAAGCTGCGCGCGGCCGCTTACCCTGGTGAAGACCCTGACAGTATCGCGCAACCCGCCGATGTCGCGCCTGGCATCGCGGCTTTGTGCCTGCCTTCTGAAACACGCCATGGCGCGCGCATAAGGCTTGGGGGATAGCAGTATCATGAGGATTCCGCGTCGGTTGCTTTTAAGCCTGCCGCTGCTGCTTCCCGGTACGGCTATCGCGCAAACCGCTTCATCCCAGGCCGCGCGCATCGCGGCCGGCAAGGCAGCGATTACCGCTGCGAATGGCGCCCGCTGGGCTGAGGCAGAAACCTATGCCGCCGCGGCTGATCCCTTAGTTGCGAAAATCGTACTGTGGATGCGCCTCACGCATCGTACCGCGCCAGCGACGGCAGCAGAGCTTGTCGGGTTTTTGCGCGACAATCCCGATTGGCCGCAGGTGGATACCATCGCGCGCCGGGCAGAAGCCGCCTTTGGAGGACCAGCGGATGATCCGCTGGTGCTGGCGCATTTCAGCACCTTCCCGCCGCGCAGCCTTTCTGCCGCGCTGCGTCACGCTGAAGCGCTGACGCGTAGTACGAGAAGTCAGGCACCATCAGGCAATTTCCTGGATATGATGCGGCGCGGACCGGACAATACACCTGGTGCTGCGCCACGGCCTGGTGCTGAGGCTGCGCCGAATCTGCAAGGTGAAGCCGGCGCTCAACAGACCCTTCGCCGCGCCTGGGTGGAAGCGCCTGGCGATGCCGGGGCTGAAACTGCCATCATGGCGCAATTCGGCCGGCTGCTGAGCCAGGAAGATCACCAGCGACGTTTCGATCGGCTATTTTTCGCGCGCGATATGCAAGGCGCACAGCGTGCCCTGGAACGCCTGACTGGCGTAGCACTGGGTTCAGGCAGAATGCGCATGGCACTGGCCGGGGAGCCAGAGGTAACGCAAATCCTACTGCGCCCACTTGATCTCGGCTGGGCTTATGAACGGGCGCGGTTGCTGCGGCGGCGGGATCAGGATGCCGATGCGGTGGCAAGCTGGATTGTGGCCGAACCCTTCCAGCTGAATATGGATCCCGAAATCGCGCGAGCGGTTTGGGCGGAACGGCAAATCCTGGCACGCAAGCTGTTGCGCTTGAACAATGCAAAGGATGCGCATCGGATCGCCGCCTATCATGGTCAGCCCATGGGTAGTGAAGGGCGGCTTGAAGCTGAATTCCTGGCGGGCTTCATCGCGCTCCGCTTTTTGAATGATCCTGTCCTGGCGCAGCGGCATTTTGTCGCCATGGCGCTTGGCACGCGTTCGGTCATTTCCCGCGCACGCGCCTTTTATTGGGAAGGCCGGGCGTTGGCGGCGCGTGGCGCCAATGCTGCTGCGCGCGAACGCTATGCGGCAGCGGCGCAATTGCCGACAGCCTTTTACGGCCAGCTTGCAGCGCTGACGATGGGTGAAAGCCAGGAAGCCCTGGATCAGCGCCTACGCGCATTGCAAACGCCGCCGGTTGATCAAAGGCGCGCGCAGGAATTCGCGCAGCGCGAATTGGCGCGCGTGGTGACCACGCTGGCAGAGCTGGGGGAGACGCGTCGCACACGCGTATTCCTGCTGCGCTTGCAGGCGGTATCAGCTGATCAGCAAGACAGGCTGCTGACCGCGCGCCTTGCCAATCACATCGGCCGGCCGGATCACGCGGTATGGGTGGCGCGGCGTTCGGCGATTGAAGGCGATATCCTGTTGCCTGAAGGCTGGCCCACACCTTTCCGTGTACCAGTGACATCGCCGGAACCCGCCTTCATCTTTTCGGTCACTCGGCAGGAAAGCAATTTCGATACGGAAGCCGTCAGCAGTGCCAATGCGCGCGGTTTGATGCAATTATTGCCTTCCACCGCGCAGCTTGTTGCGCGCCGGCTTGGCATGAATTTCCGCGTGGAAATGCTGACCGCCGATCCACAAGCCAATATCAAACTTGGCGCGGCCTATCTGGAAGAAATGCTCGGGCGTTTTGAAGGATCGCTGGTGATGGCGGCGGGGGCCTATAATGCCGGACCGCGGCGCGTGGATGAATGGCTTGGCACCTATGGTAATCCTTTGCGCGGGGAACGCGATCTGCTCGATTGGATGGAGATGATTCCCTTCGCCGAAACACGCAATTACGTGCAACGCATTGTGGAAGGTGCGGTGATTTATCGCGCACGCCAGAACCCGCCCATGACGGCGCCACACCCCATGGCAAGCTGGCTGGCCAGCGCAAAATGAAGCTGCCCTTGCTGGTGGCGACGATGGGCGGCGTTGGGCGGCTGAAACCGGCGCCTGGCACTTGGGGATCATTGGTGGTTTTGCCTGCTGCCTTGCTTGGACCGGTGCCGGCCTTGTTGCTCGCTGTTTTTGTGACACTCATTGGTTTTTACGCGGTGTGCGAGGTGCTGCACGAAACCCCCGATCAAGATCCTGGCTGGATTGTGGTTGATGAAGCGGCCGGCATGCTGATTGCGCTGGCGGGCCTGAGCATGACCGCCAGCATCTGGGGCGTGCTGATTGCCTTCGGCCTGTTTCGCGTTTTCGATATCTTCAAACCCTGGCCGATTTCCTGGGCTGATCAGCAAGAAGGCGCGTTTGGTGTGATGCTGGATGACATTGTCGCGGGTGCGCTGGCGGCCTTGGCGCTGATCCTGGCGCGCCCCCTTTTGCCGGGAGTGATCTGACCCATGCTGCCCGAAGCCACACTTGATCAGGCGCGCAGCCTGCTCGCGCAGATGGATGCCAAGGGCATGACCTTGGCCACTGCGGAATCCTGCACTGGTGGCTTGATCGTCGCAGCGCTGACAGCGATTGCGGGGTCATCTTCCGTGGTGATGGCGGGTTTTGTCACTTACGCGAATGACGCCAAGCAGAAGATGGTCGGTGTGCGTACCGAAACCCTGGCAGCGCAGGGCGCGGTGAGTGAAGACGTGGCGCGCGAAATGGCGGAAGGGGCGCGGGCGCGCGCGGGTGTTTCACTCGCCCTTTCCTGCACCGGCATTGCGGGACCAGGTGGCGCCACGCCGGGCAAGCCGGTCGGGTTGGTGTTCATCGGCTGCGCGCGCGAAGGCGCGCCAACCTTGGTGGAACGCCATGTCTTCCCAGGAGATCGCGCGGCGGTGCGCGCGGCGACGGTAGCGGCAGCGCTTGATCTTGCCGCGCGGCGTATCGCGGGCGCCTGATCACCCGCTTGCGGTGCGGCCATACTGGTCGCAGGATGGGCGCAACACAGAAGAAGCGGGGGAAGGTCAGGGCTAGGGTGCGCTGCACGCTAAGCCATTCCTCTGCCGGTACTGTGCTGACACCGCATGAGGAGATTTCCATGGCAGCCCCACCTTCCGCACGCCGCGACCGCATCAATCCGGATTTCCCGAAGCTGGTGGAGATGACCCACCAATATGTCTATGGCGATGTCTGGGAACGGCCGCAGCTTTCCAAGCGCGATCGTTCCATGGTGACGATTGCAGCCCTTGTCGCGATGGGCTGGCAGGAGCAGTTGAACAGCCATATCGGCCGCGGCCTGACCAATGGGCTGTCGCGCGAGGAAATCTCAGAAATCATCACGCATCTTTCGATGTATTCCGGCTGGCCTTCGGCCATGACGGCAGCGCATGTCGCCGTTGATGTGTTTGAAGCGCAGGACAAGGCACAGAAGGGCTGAAGCGATGAAGGTAGGATTCATTGGCCTTGGCACCATGGGTGCCTTCATGGCCGCCAATCTGCAAAAGGCCGGCTATCAGCTGGTGGTGCATGACATCCGCCGTGAAGCCGGCGCCAATCGGCTTGCTGCTGGTGCCACCTGGGCGGAAACGCCCAAGGCCGTGGCGGAACAATGTGAGGTGATCTTCACCTCTCTGCCAGGACCCAAGGAAGTGGAGCCGGTGATTTTCGGCACCGATGGCATCCTGGCCGGCGTGCAAAAAGGCGCTGCCTATTTCGATCTTTCCACCAATTCGCAAGCGTTGATGAAGCGCATGGCCGAAGCACTCGCGACCAAAGGCGCTTATGGTTTTGATGCGCCGGTCAGCGGTGGCCCGAAGGGAGCTGAGACCGGCAAGCTCGCTATTTGGGTGGGTGGCGACAAGGAAGTTTTCGACAAATACAAAAAGGTGCTGGACGCTTTTGGCGACCAGGCCGCCTATATCGGCCCGATTGGTACCGCGACGGTCGCGAAGCTCGTGCATAATATGGCGGGCTATGCGATCCAAACCGCGATGGCCGAGGTGTTTTCCATGGGCGTGAAGGCGGGGATGGATCCGCTTGATCTCTGGAAGGCCGTGCGCCAGGGCGCGCTGGGGCGCAAGCGCACTTTTGATCGCATCACGGATCAATTCCTGGTGGACAAATATGATCCGCCCGCCTTTGCGCTGAAGCTCGCGCATAAGGATGTGACCTTGGCGGTGACGATGGGCCGCGAATTGAATGTGCCGATGCGCTTCTGCAATCTGGCGCTGGAAGAAATGAATGAAGCGCTGAACCGTGGCTGGGAAAACCTCGACAGCCGTGTGCCCATGAAGCTGCAATTGGAACGCGCGGGTGTTTCCATCAAATGCGATCCGGCAGCGGTGCAGGCCGTGTTTGATGCGGATAAGGCCCAGTAACTGCCGATGACCTTGCTGATGCAACGACCGGGGCGGATTGGGCCGCTCCGGATGAAAAACCGGCTCATCATGGCGCCGATGGGCACGAATTTCAGCACTAGCGATGGACTTTCGACCGAACGCGACCGCGCCTATTACGAAGAACGCGCCAAGGGTGGGGTTGCCGCCATCGTGACGGAAGCGATGGCCGTCAGCGCCGGTGGGCGCGCGCATAATAATTCACTCTGGATTTATCATGACCGCTTCATCCCCGGCCTGGCGCGACTGGTGGAAGGGATCAAGCGGCATGATTGCGTGACGGTGGGGCAGATCAATCATCGCGGCGCGCTGTTGCGCCGGATGGTGTTGAATATGGAACCGGTCGGCCCTTCGCCCTGGCGCAATCCGAATACAGGTGATGAGGTGCGGCCGCTGGAACAGGCGGAGATCACCGAAATTCAGAAGGATTTTGTCGCTGCAGCCAGACGCTTGTGGCAGGCGGGGTATGATGCGGTGGAATTGCACGCCGCCAATGGGTATTTATTTCATCAATTCCTGACGCAACGTATCAATAAGCGCACGGATCGCTATGGCGGGACGCTCGAAAACCGCGCGCGCTTGCTGTTGGAAACCGTGCATCGGCTGCGGGATGCGCTGCCGGATTTCCCGCTTTGGGTGCGGATTTCCTGCACCGAATACTGCGATGACGGCTACCCGGTTGAGGAGATGGTCGAACTCGCGAAGCTATTGGAAGCGGCGGGGGTGACCGCGCTTGATCTTTCTGGCGGCACGAATGAAAGCCCAGCGCTGTCACGCTTTTGCATCCAGCCGCCTTCCATGCCGCGCTGCACCCTGGAACCTCATGCCAAGCCAATCACGGATGCGGTTTCGATCCCCACAATTATCGCCGGACGCATTCTCTCGCCTGCGGATGCGGAAGCGGTGCTCGCTTCGGGGGCTGCGGATTACGTCTCACTCGGCCGCGCACTCACCGCCGATGCGCATTGGCCGCGCAAGGCATTTGGGGAAAGCAAGGTCGCCATTCGTGGCTGCATTTCCTGCAATGTCTGCTTTGAACGTTTGACCCTGGAACGCGATGTTGCCTGCGTGGTGAACCCCATGCTGGGCACGGAATTGGAAGCGCCGGAATTCATTGATGGGCCCTTCGCGCCGGCATCGGTGAAACAGCGCGTATTGATTCTGGGTGCTGGCTTGGCGGGGGCGGAAGTGTCGCGGCTTGCCGCCGCACGCGGACATGAGGTGGAAATCTGGGAAAAATCCGCGCGCGCTGGTGGACAGATTCACCTGGCCGTGGCGGCGCCAGATAAGGAAGAAGTGCGCCCCGCCTGGTCCTGGCGTTGGGACCAGGCGCAGGCGCATGGCGTACCGGTGCGCTATGGCGTGGTGGCAACGGCTGAGGCCATCAAGGCTTTCGCGCCGGATCATGTGGTGCTGGCCACCGGCGCCAAGCCGCGCCCGCTGAACCTGCCAGGGGCCTCGCCCCTGCAAGCCTGGGATGTGATTGCCAATCCAGCTTTGGTGCCTGAAGGCGCGCGGCTTGCGGTGATTGGTGGCGGCATTGTTGGGCTTGAAGTGGCCGATGTGCTGATCCAGCGCGGCTGCCGTATCAGCATTCTGGAAGCCCTGCCCGCCATTGCGCCCGCCATGGCGCGCAACAACCGAACCGATCTTATGATCCGCCTGCGCGCTGCCGGCACCAGCTTCCACACCAAGGCGCGCGATGCGCGGCTGGCCGGCGATGTGCTGCATTTCACTGAGGATGGCACAGCGCGAGAGATTGCCGGCGTGACGCATGTGATCGCCGCCATCGGCGCGCTGCCCAATCTTGATGCGCTGCCAGCGGTGCAAGCGAGCGGCATTCCCTTTACGGTGGTGGGTGACGCCAATCAGCCCGGTGATTTTCTGTCCGTTCTGCGCGATGCCTCCATGGTTGGGCTCGCGCTTGGCATGCAGCCCGCGAAGCAGGAGAAAATGGCATGACTGAACCCGAATACCGCGTCTATGCGCTGCGTTACGCCATGCGCGATGCCAAGCGCGCCGAACATTTCATCGGCGGCGACCCGCATGATGCGCCGATGCCGATGGATTACTTCGTCTGGGCTGCGGTGAATGAAGATCGCGCCGTGATCATTGATACTGGCTTCACGGCAGAAGTCGCCGCCAAGCGCAAGCGCAATTATCTGCGTTGCCCGATTGAAAGCCTGAAGCTGATCGGTGTTGATCCCGATAAGGTCGAAGATGTGGTGATTTCCCATCTCCATTACGATCATGTCGGCAGCTTCCATAAATTCGCCAAAGCAAAATTCCATTTGCAGGAACCGGAAATGCAGTATGCGACCGGCCGCTACATGAAATACCCCAAGCTGCGCCATTCCTTCGAAGTTGAAGATGTCGTCGGCATGGTGCGCATGAATTTTGCCGAACGCGTTGTCTTCCATAATGGCGATGCGGAAGTGGTGCAGGGCATCACGGTGCATGCCTGTGGCGGCCATTCCATGGGGCTGCAATGCGTGCGTGTGAATACGGCGCGCGGGCGCGTGGTGCTCGCTTCCGATGTGACGCATTTCTACGAAAACATGGAAGCCGGCCGCCCCTTCACCACGGCATTCCATATCGGTGAAATGCTGGAAGGTTTTGATAAGCTGCGCGCCCTTGCGCCTAGCCCGAAACACATCGTGCCCGGCCATGACCCGGAAGTGATGCGCCGCTACCCCGCACTGCCAGGGCAGGAAGGCATTGTGGTGGAATTGCACCACGAACCATCAAAATAATAGGGAGGATGCCATGATCAAACTCACCCGCCGCGCCGCGCTGATTGCTGGGCTTGCCGCGCCGACCATTGCGCGGGCGCAGGGTTTTCCAACGCGGCCCTTGCGCCTGGTAGTGCCTTTCCCGCCGGCGGGTGCCGCCGATATCACCGCGCGCATGGTCGCTGAACGTATGGGGCCACTGCTCGGCCAGACTGTCGTGATTGATAATCGTCCTGGTGCTGGCGGGAATATCGCCGGTGAGGCGGTGGCGCGGAGTGCGCCGGATGGGCATACGCTGTTCCTGGGTGGGGCGACGATCTTGCTCGCGAATAAATATCTTTATCACAAAGGAATGCCCTTTGATGGCATTCGCGATTTCACGCATATCTCGCGTGTCTCAGTTGGCTCCACGCTGTTTGTCGTGAATGCCAATCGGCCCTGGAAAACCTTTGAGGAATTTGTGGTGGACGCCAAGCGCCGCCCAGGGCAGATCAGCGCGGCATCATCTGGCATCGGCACGATCAGCCATTTGACAATATCGA
This sequence comes from Roseomonas sp., assembly GCA_020249465.1. Lineage (GTDB taxonomy): Bacteria > Pseudomonadota > Alphaproteobacteria > Acetobacterales > Acetobacteraceae > Neoroseomonas. Next base: position 17,912 of record JADCFP010000045.1, read on the forward strand.
AGCTGATGCAGACCGCCGGGATTGAGGTTTCCCATGTTCCCTATCGTGGCCTCGCACCCGGCTTGAATGACCTGATTGCCGGCAATGTGGATATGATCTTCGATGGCATGCCCGCGCTCATGCCGCATGTGCGGGAAGGGCGGCTACGCGCCCTGGCGGTGGGCAGCCAGAAGCGTCAGCCCCAGGTCGCGGGTCTTGAGAATGTGCGTGGCATGGCAGAACTTATCCCCGGTTCCGATATGGATATGGAATTCTGGTATTGTATCTCGGCCGCTGCCAGTACGCCGGCGCCGATCGTGCAGGCGCTGCATCGCGCCACCATCGGTGCGGCGCGCGACAAGGAGTACGGCGAAAAGCTGATTCCGCTTGGTTTCACCGCCATTTCGGATGACACGCCGGAAGGCTTCACGGAATTTGTGCGCAGCCAGGATCGCGTTTGGCGCGAATTGGTGGAAATATCCGGCGCCAAATTGGACTAGTTTTTTGGTCGCATTTTCCGAGTCGCCAAGCGCTTCCGCTTGGCTTTAAAATGCTCCACCCCATCGAACAGGAGAAAAACGATGCTCTATGAACTTCGTATCTATCACTGCCAGCCCGGGCGCCTGCCCGATCTGATGAAGCGGTTCGACACCATCACACTGAAGCTTTGGGACAAGCACGGCATTCGCCAGGCGGGTTTTTGGACTACGCTGATTGGCGATTCCAACCACAGCCTGACCTATATGGTGGCGTGGAAGTCCCTCGCGGAACGTGAAGAAAAATGGGCGAAGTTCCAGGCCGATCCGGATTGGATCAAGGCGCGCGCGGAAACCGAAGCCAATGGCCCGCTGCTGACGAAGGTCACCAATGAAATCCTTCAGCCGACATCCTTCTCGTCGGTGAAGTAATCAAAAACGGGAAGGGGGGATTACTTCCCCCCGCCCACCCCATGCTGTTCGCGCACGGCATGGAAGCGGATCATCGGCCATTCCTCTTCCGCGCGGCGGCGGCGCCAATCGCTGCTGAAAAACGCGACAAGCGCACCATCATGATCTTCCGCGACATCGCGCCGATTGGCCTCAGCGAAGCGATCCAAGGCGCCGGCTTCGTCGGATACCATCCAGCGCACCTGTTCCCAGGGCGTGCCATCAAACCCGGCCGGCACGCCATATTCCACCTTCAGCCGGCTTTGCAGCACATCCAATTGCAATTGCCCGACAACGCCCACCACGGGCGGAGATCCATCGCGCGGGCGGAATAATTGCACCACGCCTTCTTCCGCCAATTGATCGAGCGCGGTGCGGAGCTTCTTGGCCAGCATCGGATCATCTAGCCGGATATGGCGCAGGATTTCCGGTGCGAAGGAAGGCACGCCGCGAAAATCAAGCGGCTCACCTTCCGTCAGCGTATCACCGATGCGGAGCGTGCCGTGATTGGCAATGCCGATCACATCACCCGGCCAGGCTTCCTCTGCCACCTGCCGATCTTTAGCGAAGAAAAACAGCGGCGCATTCACCGGCACCTGCTTGCCGGTGCGGCTTTGGCGCAGCCGCATGCCCTTGGTCAGCCGCCCGCTGCAAAGCCGCACAAAGGCGACGCGGTCGCGATGATTGGGGTCCATATTCGCCTGGATCTTGAAGACAAAGCCGGTCAGCTTTTCCTCACCGGGCGTCACAAGCCGCTGATCCGCTGGCCGCGCGCGCGGCGGCGGCGCATGACGCGCGAGCCCATCCAGCAAATGCGCAATGCCGAAGTCGCGCAGCGCGGAGCCGAAAAACACCGGCGTCAAAGACCCTTCCAGAAAACGCTCGGTGTCGAATTCCGGATACCCGGCGCGGGCGAGCAGCACTTCCTCGGAAAGCGCCAAAGCCCTGTCATCACCGACCAGCGCCGCAAGCTTGGGGTCTTCCGGCGATTCAAGTTGGATCGGATCCGCGCCTTCCGCCACCGGCAGAAAGCGATCGGTCGCCAGATCATAGACCCCTGCGAAGTCAGCGGCGCGGCCCACGGGCCAGGCGGCAGGTGTGGCATCCAGCGCCAGCAGGTTCTGGATTTCATCGAGCAATTCGAAAGGCTCGCGCGCTTCGCGGTCCATCTTGTTGATGAAGGTGATGATGGGAATATCGCGCATGCGGCACACTTCGAACAGTTTGCGCGTTTGGCTTTCAATCCCCTTGGCGGCATCCAGCACCATCACTGCGGCATCAACCGCAGTCAGGGTGCGATAGGTATCTTCGGAAAAATCCTCGTGGCCTGGCGTGTCGAGCAGGTTGAAGACCACACCATCACGTTCAAAGGTCATGACCGAGGTCGCCACCGAAATCCCGCGATCCTGTTCTATCTTCATCCAATCCGAACGCGTGCGCCGCGCATTGCCCTTGGCGCGCACCGCACCGGCAAGCTGAATGGCGCCGCCCTTCAGCAGCAGTTTTTCCGTGAGTGTGGTTTTGCCCGCGTCAGGATGGGCGATGATGGCAAAGCTCCGCCTGCGGGCGGCTTCTTCGGCGATACGGGCGGCGGGAATGGAGGTATCAGACATGGTGCAGCGGGGGTTAGCATCAGAAGCGGCGCTTGTCGCGCGCGGCGTATCAAGCCACCTGCTTCTTCAGCCAATCGCGCAGCGCCCTGTTGACGCGCGTTTGCCAGCCTGGACCTGTGGCGCGCAGCCGATCCAACAGGTCCGGGTCCAGGCGGAGCGTCACCTGGCGCTTGGCCTCGGCCAAGGGAGGGCGCCCCCGGCGGATGAGCCGCGCCCCATCCTTGATCTCCGCCTTGGCGAAGAATTCGTCCGTCAGCGGTGGCGCATCATCGGGATCAACCCAGGTGCTGGCGCCAGCGTGTTTCTTCTTCGGCATGGGCATGCCTCATGGAAATGATGCGGCGGGCCGCGCAGCATCAGCGAAATCCAACCCGCGCTCGGCAAGCGTTTTCCTGCGCTTGGCAGGATCGAAGGGGATGCGCATGGATTATTTGTAGCTACAAAAATATAGTGCCGCAACACTTATCGCCTGATCGCCCGCTGCCTTAAGCCTTACTAAGTGCAGCCCTTCGGGCTATCAGCCCCCTCATGATCCCCTCCAACATCCCCCCCGCCGCGCTGGTCACGGGCGCTGGCAAGCGGCTTGGCCGTGCCATGGCGCTTGCGCTGGCCAAAGCCGGCTTTGATGTCGCCATCCATTACGCCGCCAGCGCCGATGCGGCGGAGGCGACGGCGAAAGAAATCCGCGCCCTTGGCCGCCGCGCCATTACGCTGCGTGCTGAACTCGGCCAGGAAGCGGAAGTGGCGCGGCTGATCCCGGACGCGACCAAGGCGCTGGGGCCGCTAGGTGTATTGGTCAACAACGCCTCCACCTTCGAACGCGATGAATGGCACGACGCAACGCGGGATTCCTGGGACCGGCATATGGAACCCAATCTGCGCGCGCCCTTCCTGCTGACGCAGCTTTTTGCCAAGGCGCTGCCGGATACGGCACAGGGTTTGGTCGTGAATATGCTGGATCAGCGCGTCTGGTCGCTGACGCCGCATTTCGTCTCCTACACCGTATCCAAGGCTGGGCTTTGGGCGCTGACGCAAAGCCTGGCGCTGGCGCTGGCGCCGCGCATTCGGGTGAATGCGATCGGGCCCGGCCCCGCTTTGCCCAGCCCCCGCCAATCCCAGGAACATTTCGACCGGCAAGCGCAAGCGACACCTCTTTCGCGCCCAACCAGCCCGGAAGAAGTGGCGCGCGCGCTCATGGCGATCCTGTCGTTGCCATCCATGACCGGGCAGATGATCGCTTTGGATGGCGGGCAGCATCTGCAATGGTCGCCGGCCTTCGGGCAGGAACCCTTGGAATGAGCTTCGCCCCAGATGCCGCGGCGGGGTTGCGGCTGGTTTTTGTGCGAAACCTGGAAGTCCAGGCCCTGCTTGGCGTCTACGCGCATGAGGAAACCCGCCCGCAGCGCGTGATCCTCGATCTGGAATTGGCGGTGGAGGACCCCGAAGCCCCCGCAGCCGAAGGGCCGGACCGACTGGCTCGCGTGGTGGATTACGCGGCGGTGGCCGAAACGGCGAAGCGGATTGCGACTTCCGCCCATGTTCGCCTGGCTGAAACTCTGGCCGAGCGTATCGCCATCAGCCTTTTGGAAGATACCCGCATCCGGCGCGTCAGGGTGGGGGTAACCAAGCCGGACGCGCTGCCCGGTAGCATCAACGTCGGCGTTGTCATTGAAAGATCACGATTTTGACATCAGCCGCGCTGCGGATTGTCCACCGCGCGAAAACCACGCCGAAAAGCTTTTTGCGTGCGACCGGAAATTCCCCCCTTGACGCCGACACGGCTTTGCGACTCGGGGTAAAATTCAATTAAAACAACTACTTAATTTCTCACGAGCCAGGCGCCACAAAACTGGGCAATGGCTTAGAATCTTTGTGTAACATAGCTTTAACTGGATTGTCTTGGCGGCTTCCCACAGGTTTATCCACAGGTTTCGTGGACAAATTCGCCCCCCCTTTGCCATAAGCGATCCAGCATGACCGAAACGCCGCCAACCACGCCGGAAAGCCCCCTATTCCAGGGTCTGGCGGTGCTGGAAGCCGCCCTGCCCACCCTGCCGCTCACCCCTGGCGTCTATCGCATGCTGGATGAGAAGGGGGAGGCGCTTTACGTCGGCAAGGCGCGCTCGCTCAGGAAACGCGTTACCTCCTACACCCAGCTTGGCCGCCTGCCGGAACGGCTCCGGCGTATGGTGTTCGAAACGCGTTCCCTTGAAGTGGTCACCACCGCGTCCGAGGCCGAGGCGCTCCTGCTGGAAGCCAATTTCATCAAACGCTTCCGCCCGCGCTTCAACATCGTGCTGCGCGATGACAAATCCTATCCCTGGCTGGTGATTACGGAAGACCACCCCTTTCCGCAGATTGCCAAGCATCGCGGGGAAAGGCGGAAGGGCGCTTCCTATTGGGGGCCTTTTGCGTCGGTCTGGGCCGTCAATCAGACCTTGGCGGCCCTTCAGCGCGTGTTTTTGCTGCGGTCCTGCCGGGATACGGTGTTTGATACCCGGACGCGCCCGTGTTTGCTTTTTCAAATCAAGCGTTGCTCGGCGCCCTGTGTGGACCGGATTTCGCCAGCCGATTACGCCGCGCTGGTCGCGGAAGCGAAGCAATTCCTGTCGGGCGAAACCCCTTCCATCCAAAAGCGCCTGGCCGCCGAGATGGAAGCGGCGGCGGCGGAGTTGCAGTTTGAACGTGCGGCGGCGCTGCGGGACCGTATCCGGGGCCTCACGCATATTCAGGGCAAGGATCGCGTCAATCTGGAAGGCCTTGGCGATGCGGATGTGATCGCCTTGCATCAGGCGGCGGGGCAAAGCTGCGTGCAGGTGTTTTTCTTCCGTGGTGGGCGCAATAACGGCAATCGCGCTTTTTTCCTGAGTCACGCCAAGCAGGACCAAAGCGCCGAGGAAGTCATGGGCGCCTTCCTGGGTCAGCTATATGAGGATTTGCCGCCGCCGCCTTTGCTGCTGCTATCGCATGACCCGCCCGAAGCGGCACTGATTGCGGAGGCTTTGGCGATCAAGGCCGGGCGGCGCGTGGAATTGCGTCGCCCTCAGCGCGGCGAAAAGCACGAAGCGCTTGAACACGCCGCGACCAATGCGCGCGAGGCCCTGGAACGCCGCATGGCGGAAGGCACCGCCCAGGCCGCGCTGCTGGAAGGCACCGCCACTCTTTTCGGCCTGCCCGGCGCGCCGGAAAGGATCGAGGTTTACGACAATAGCCATATCCAGGGTGCGAATGCCTATGGCGTGATGGTCGTGGCTGGCCCTTCAGGCTTCATGAAGCAGGGCTACCGAAAATTCGCCATCAAGACCGCGGCTACCAATGATGATTTCGCCATGATGCGCGAAGTGTTTGAACGCCGCTTTGGCCGCGCCCTTCGTGAAGACCCGGCGCGCGCCGGTGAAGGCTGGCCCGATCTGGTGTTGATTGATGGCGGCGCCGGCCAGCTTTCCGCCGCGCGGGAAATCATGGCCGGCCTCGGTTTGGATGATCTGCCATTGGTGGCTGTCGCCAAGGGGCCAGACCGTGATGCCGGGCGCGAATGGTTCCACATGGCAGGGCGGGAGCCCTTCCAGCTTCCTTTGCGTGACCCGGTGCTGTTCTATTTGCAGCGCCTGAGGGATGAGGCGCATCGCTTCGCCATTTCCGCCCATCGCGCTGGTAGGTCCAAGGCTTTGACGCGGTCTGAATTGGATGATGTGCCGGGCGTGGGGGCGGCGATGAAGCGCAAATTGCTGAACCATTTCGGCTCGGCACGTGGGGTGCGGCAGGCGGGGCTGGCCGATCTGGAAGCCTGCCCTGGTGTGGGGCCGGCCATGGCGCAGCGGATTCACGACCATTTCCACCCGACTGCGGCGCTTGGCTGAATATTGCGGCCCAAGGGTGCCAAAAGGCTGCGTTCCGGGTTAAGGGAAGGGTAATGCCGACCGACCTGCCCAATCTGCTGACGCTTTCGCGCATCGCGGCCATACCGCTGCTGGTGGTGCTGGCGTCCATCAATACGCCGCAGGCGGATATGGCGGCCTGTGTCGTGTTTTCGCTCGCCGCCATCACGGATTACTTCGATGGCAAGATCGCACGCGATCGCGGTGCGGTCTCCGGCTTTGGCCGCATGCTGGACCCGATTGCGGATAAGCTTCTGGTCGGTGCGGCGCTGATGCTGCTGGCCGGTTATGGCCGGCTTTCCGATGCCGGGCTATTTCCGGCCATTGTCATCATGCTGCGCGAGATTCTGGTTTCCGGCCTGCGCGAATTTCTGGCCGAATTGCGGGTTGGGTTGCCGGTGACACCACTCGCGAAATGGAAGACCGGGTTTCAGATGGGCGCGCTTGGCACCTTGCTTGCGGGTGATAGCGGCGCGCCGGTGATCGGGCTTGGTTTCCTGCCGGTTTCCCTGATCGGGGAGGGCATGCTCTGGGCCGCCGCGGTGCTGACGCTGATCACGGGTTGGGATTATTTGCGTGCGGGGCTTACGCTGGCGCAGGCAGAAACGCCGTCAAGCCGTGATGCGCCGGCAAAACCGCCAGGGCAGACTTGAGTATGAACCCGGGGCAACGCATCTTAGAGCAGATCACGTTCAGATGGAATCATCTGAGCGTGTGAAGATGCTCGAAAAACAACGAGGTAGAGGGGGTGGCGTGAACACACGTGAACGCTACACGCTCTAGCCAACGAAGGGGCGAGGAAAGCCATGCGACATTCTGTTTTGCTGCTTGGGGGAATGCTGGCGCTGCAAGGCTGCGGGCCGAATTGGCAGCCAAGCTGGAACACCAGCCGCAACGCCGCGATCCCTTCAGTGGATAGCCTAACGCTGCGCCGCGTGACGAGCGGCGATACCAGCGCGGAAGTGCTGCGCACGGAAAATCTGGATTATGCCGCGATGCGTGCGCCCGCTGCGGCGCCCGCGCCCATGACACCAGATGATGCGCTGCGCCTGCCCCCGCCACCGCCTCCGCCGCGCACCAGCAGCTCAACGCCACCGCCCATGGCATCCGTACCGCCGCGTGCGCCTTCGCCGCCGGCCACAACACCGTCTGCCATGCCATCCCCGCCGCCCGCGCGGGTTGAAGGCAGCGTCATCCCCGGCGCAGCCGGCCAGCCGGCCGGCATTGTGGCGGGTGGCAATGACCGCACCCAGGTCTTCAACCAGCCGGGCACAGCGGGTGGCGGCATTGCGGTGCGCGATGGCGGCACCACCACCATCATCGGGCCGGGCGGGCGCATCACCTCGGTGCCCACGCCGCGCTGAAACGCCATGCGTATTCTCTATTTTGCCTGGTTGCGCCAGAAGATCGGCGTTGCGGAAGAAGACGTGACGCCGCCCGCCGAGATTCGCGACATTGCCGGGCTGCGCGATTGGCTCGCGACCCGTAGCCCCGGCCATGCGGCGGCCTTCGCTGACGCCAAACAAATCCGCGCGGCGGTCAATCAGGATTTCGCCACGCCGGATCATCCGGTGGCGGCGGGCGATGAGATTGCCTTCTTCCCGCCCGTGACCGGGGGCTGAGCCATGGCGCGCATCCAGGTGCAGGAAGCGCTATTTGACATGGCGGCGGAAAGCGCGGCGCTGACCGCAGGCCGCACCGATGTCGGCGGTGTCGCCAGTTTCCTTGGTGTTTGCCGTGGCGATGATGGCCTGGCGGCGATGGTGCTGGAACATTATCCCGGCATGACGGAACGCGCCCTTGGCCGCATCGCGGCCGAGGCGGAGGCGCGCTGGCCACTCACCGGCTGCACCGTGATCCATCGCGTGGGCCGCATTCTGCCGGGCGAGCCGATTGTGCTGGTGCTGACAGCTTCCGCGCATCGTGCTGCGGCGCTTGAATCCTGCGCTTTTCTGATTGATTGGCTGAAGACCAAGGCGCCCTTTTGGAAGCGCGAGGAATTCGCCGATGGCGATGCGCGCTGGGTGGCCGCGAAAAATGAGGATGACGCCGCGGCCGCGCGCTGGTCGGCGAAACAGGGGTGAGGGCTAGCGCGGCGGTTATAGTTGGTGCGGCGCTGCTGGTCTGGCCGGCCTTTTTCAATGGCTATCCTTTGTTGTTCAGCGATAGCGGTGGGTTTTTGCATCAGACACTCGGGCCGCTGATGCTTTGGGACAAACCTTATATCTATGGGCCCTTCCTGCATGTTTTTCATTGGCGCATCAGCCTTTGGGGACCGGTTGTCGCACAAGGTATGATCCTGTCCCATTTGCTGTGGCTGACGCAGCGTGCGCTGCGCGGGGACGCAACGCCGCCTTGGCATATCGGGCTTTGTGCCTTTGCCGCTCTGGCAACCGCTGCACCCTTCAGCGCGGCGCTGCTGATGCCCGATATCTTCGCACCGATGGTGGTGCTGGGCTTGTTTCTGCTGGGGTTTGGTGGTGCCGCGCTGACGCGGTTTGAACGTGGCTATCTGGTGGTACTGGTGGCGCTGGGTATTGCCGCGCATCTCGCGCATTTGCCCCTTGCGCTTGGGCTTTGCGTGGTTGCGCTGCTGCTGCGCCTTTGGCGCTATACCGTGCGGCTTTTTGCCATGGTGGTGCCCGTGGTGCTGGCGATGGCTGTGCTGCTGATCACCAATACCGTGGGCCATGGGCGCTTCGCGCTTTCGCCCTATGGCGCCAGTTTCATGCTGGCGCGCTTGCAGGAGGATGGGCCGGCGACAGCACTGCTGAAGGCGCGTTGCCCGGATGCCGGCTGGTATCTTTGCGCCTTCACGGATCGTCTGCCCATGCCGGCCAATGACTTCCTCTGGGCGCCGGATAGCCCAGCGAATCGCGACGCTGCCGGCAAACCACGCTTTCTCGGCGGCATGATGCTGGCGCCAGAAGCCGGGCAGATTGTCAGTGAGACCCTTCGCGCCGATCCGTTCGGCGTGGCGCGCGCCATGGTCGGCAATATGTTGCTGCAACTCGGCAGTTTCGGCATTGGCGATACCTTGGATGAGGCGCATTTCGCGGTGGCCATCCGCCCGCGCATCGAACAGGGTTTTTCACCGCGTGAATTGGCGGCTTTCGATCAGGCGCGGCAGGCACAAGGCGCGCTAAAGGATGCGCTGATGCCGCTCAATCATTTGCATCTGCTGGTGGTGGTGCTGGCGCTGCCGTTGTTGGCTTGGGTGGCCTGGCGCGGGCAAGGTCTTGCGCTTGCTTTCGTACTGTTCCTGCTGGCGGCGGTGCTCGGCAATGCGCTGATCTGCGGCGGGCTTTCCGCGCCGCATCCGCGCTATGGCGCGCGCATCATCTGGCTATTGCCGGTGGCGGCGTTGTTGTGCTCGCTTGGCGCGATGATGCAGCGGGGCCGAAAGCGTGGCTGATGTTTTCCTGATCGGCCTGATCTTCGTCCTGGCTGGTTTCGTGAAAGGTGTCGCGGGGTTTGGCCTGCCGACCGTGAGTGTCGCGTTGGTGGCCCTGCTGCGACCGATCCCCGAAGCCATTGCGTTGATGCTGGTGCCGGCCTTTGTCACCAATCTCTGGCAGGGTCTGGCGGGTGGCCAGTTGCGCGTGGTGCTGCCGCGCATTGGCGTCTTTCTAGGCTGCGCCGTGGTCGGCACCATCGCCGCCGCCTGGCATTTGGCGGCAGTGGATGGGCGCTTGCTGTCGGGGCTTTTGGGGCTGAGCCTGCTGGCTTCAGCGACCCTGGCGCTGGCCGCGCCCAACCTACCCGCCCCAGGCCAGCCGCTGGAACGGTTGCTCGCTGCGCCCATGGGGCTGGTTTCCGGCGTTTTGGCCGGCTTCACCGGCAGTTTTCTGGTGCCGGCCGCCCCCTGGCTGCAAGCCATTCGCCTGCCGCGCGAGCAGTTCGTGCAGGGGTATGGGTTTTGCGTGCTGCTGATCAATGCGTCCTTGACGCTGGCCTTGGCTTTTGGCGGGGTCATGACAAGCGATATCGGCGCCAAGTCCCTGCTGACGCTGGCGCCGGCTTTTGCGGGTATGCTGCTTGGCCAGAGGCTCCGTTTCAGCCTGCCAGAGGCGCGGTTCCGGCAGGTGGTTCAGGTCTTTTTATGGTTCATTGGCGCTTGGCTCGCGTTGCGCGCCTTCCGATAAGGATTCACGGCCACTTCACCGCCGGTGGCATGGACATCAGGATGGCCTCCACATTCCCCCCGGTCTTCAGGCCGAAAATCGTGCCCCGGTCATGCAGCAGGTTGAATTCCACATAGCGGCCGCGGCGGATCAGCTGATGGTCGCGCTCGGCCTCGGTCCAAACTTCATGCATGCGCTTGCGGATAATGGCGGGATAGGCTTGCAGGAAAGCCAAGCCCACATCGCGGGTGAAGGTGAAATCGGCATCAATCCCCTTGCCCGGCGTGCGATCACCCAGCCAATCATAAAAAATGCCACCAAGCCCGCGCGGTTCGCCGCGATGGGGCAGAAAGAAATACTCATCGCACCATTTCTTGAAGCGCGGGTAATAGGTTTCGTCATGCTTGTCGCAGGCCCCCTTGAAGGCCGCGTGGAAATCCGCCGCATCGGCCTGGGCTTCGGGTGCTTCGGGCTTCATGGGCGTGATATCCCCACCGCCGCCGAACCAGGCATTCCGGGTTACGATGAAGCGCGTATTCATATGCGCCGCCGGCACGCGCGGGCTTTGCATATGTGCCACCAGAGACACACCAGTCGCCAGAAAACGCGGGTCTTCCTCGGCGCCTGGGATTTGCTTGCGGAATTCGGGGGAGAATTCGCCAAAGACGGTGGAGACATTCACCCCCACTTTTTCAAACACCCGCCCCTTCATGACGGACATGACGCCCCCACCCCCTTCCGGCCTTTCCCAGGCGGTGCGGGTAAAGCGCCCCGGCGGCAGGCCGGTATGGGGCCCTGCCGCCAAATCATCCTCAATCGCCTCAAACGCGGCGCAAAGCCGGTCCCGCAATTCCTCGAACCAGGCGCGGGCAGGGGCCACAAAGGGGTGGCCCTGAGGGCCAGCGGCAGTTTTTTCCATGGCAGGCTTCCAATGTTACACGGGGGCGCATTTACACCTTGCAAATCGCTCTACTATAAGACCCCCGTCTTGGCGGGGCCGATGCTTCGGCGCCGCCATTTCGTTGTGATCTTGGCACCCCAGGGGTGCAGGCCTAAATCGTGCGGCGAAGTGAGGTCCTCGGCAAGGGGGCTCCCCGTCGCAAAAGGATGGTGAGGATGGCTGATACCGCTCATGCGGCGCCCGATGGCGCGCCTCGGCGTGACTTTCTGAAACTTGTGACCGGCGCTTTTGCCGCAGTCGGTGTTGGCGCCATTGCGTGGCCCTTCATTGCGTCCTTGATGCCCGCGAAGGATACGCTGGCACTGGCAAGTACGGATGTGGATCTGGCGCCGATAGCGGAAGGCCAGGCCGTGACGGTGATGTGGCGCGGCAAGCCGGTTTTCGTACGTAGCCGCACGGCCAAGGAAATCCAGGAAGCGCGCGCTGTCCCTGTCAATTCTCTGCCCGATCCGGCGACCGACCAATCCCGCGTCCAGCGGGAGCAATGGCTGGTGCTGATTGGCATTTGCACGCATCTTGGCTGTGTACCAACCGGCCAGAAGCCAACGGATACGCGCGGCGATTACGGCGGGTGGTTCTGCCCCTGCCACGGCAGCCATTACGATACGGCTGGCAGAATTCGCAAAGGTCCCGCGCCCCGGAACCTTGACGTTCCGCAATACGCCTTCACATCCGACACCAAGATCAGAATCGGTTGAGGATAAAAAACATGTCAATCGGGTTGCACAATAGCGAATTCAAGAATCCGGTGGTGCGCTGGATAGATCAGCGCATGCCTGTCTTCACCATGATGCAGAAGGAATATGGAACCTTCCCGACGCCGAAGAATTTCAACTATTTCTGGAATTTCGGCGCACTCGCCATGGTCACGCTGATGATCATGATCGCGACGGGTATTTTCCTCTCCATGAACTATGCCGCGCATACCAGCCTCGCTTTTGATAGCGTTGAGCGTATTATGCGCGATGTGAATTACGGCTGGCTGATCCGTTATGTTCACATGAACGGCGCCAGCATGTTCTTCATTGTGGTCTATATCCACATCTTCCGCGGCATGTATTACGGTTCCTACAAGGCGCCGCGCGAATTGCTCTGGATGCTGGGCGTTGTGATCTTCCTGCTGATGATGGCAACCGCCTTCATGGGCTATGTGCTGCCCTGGGGTCAGATGTCCTTCTGGGGTGCCACCGTCATCACCAATTTGTTCAGTGCCTTCCCGGTGGTGGGTAACTTCATCGTGGAATTGCTCTGGGGTGGTTTCAGCGTGGATAATCCTACGCTCAATCGCTTTTTCAGCCTGCATTACCTGCTGCCCTTCGTGATCCTGGGCGTGGTCTTCTTGCATGTCGCCGCGCTGCACATCACGGGGTCCAATAAGCCGCTCGGCATTGAGCGCAAGGGTCCGCAGGATACGCTGCCCTTC
>JADCFP010000046.1 GCA_020249465.1 Roseomonas sp.
CAAGGCAGAGGGCCTGTTGTTTGCGCCATCCTTTGCGCGCGATCTGGTACTGGGTGTTGCGACCTATGCGATGGAATTGCTGCGCGCCGCGCCACCCTTGGCCGCGCTTTATGTGCCAATCGGGCTTGGGTCAGGCATTTGCGGCTGCATCATGGCGCGGGACCTTTTGGGCCTTTCCACTGAGATCATCGGCGTCCAAAGCACCGAAGCGCCGACCTATGCGCTTTCCTTCGCTGCGGGCCATGTGGTGACGATACCAACCGCCAATACGCGCGCTGATGGCATGGCAACACGCATTCCTGATCCCAATGCGCTGGAGATCATCCGCAAGGGTGCGGCGCGCATTGTCACCGTGACGGATGATGAAGTGGCCGCCGCCATGCGCGCCTATTGGCAGGATACGCATAACCTGGCCGAAGGTGCGGGCGCCGCGCCGCTGGCTGCGCTCATGCAGGAACGTGCTGCCATGCGCGGTAAGCGCGTTGGCGTGGTGCTCTGCGGTGGCAATATTGACCTGGCGTTATTCCGCGATTGGGTGATGGCCAGCGCCTGATCGGCGGAGGCGTACGCCGGAGCCGTGAATCAGTCGCTCAAACAAGCGCCTGATCGGCGGAGGCGTACGCCGGAGCCGTGAATCAGTCGCTCAAACAAGCGCCTGATCGGCGGAGGCGGATACCGGAGCCGTGAATCAGTCGCGCAAACAAGCGCCTGATCGGCGGAGGCGGATACCGGAGCCGTGAATCAGTCGCGCAAACAAGCGCCTGATCGGCGGAGGCGAGTGCCGGAGCCGTGAATCAGTCGCGCAAACAAGCGCCTGATCGGTGGAGGCGAACGCCGGAGCCGTGAATCAGTCGCGCAAACAAGCGCCTGAGACGCGGCCCCAAAAACAGGCCATCTTTTCACATCCGCGCCATGGTGCAATGTAGCAGCATGACACCCGGAGGATGCTGCCATGGCGCGTTTTGACCTTGCCCTGAAGGGCGGAGACTGTGTGATGTCTTGGGGGGTGGAGCGTGCCGATATCGGCATCCGCGCCGGGCGCATCGCTGCCATTGGTGATCTGACGCATGCGGAAGCCGCGCAAACCGTGGAGTGCAAGGGTCTGCATCTGCTGCCCGGTTTGATTGATCCGCATGTGCATTTGCGCGACCCCGGCGACCCCAAGGTGGAAACCATGGAAACCGGCACCCGCGCTGCCGTGCTGGGTGGCTTGGCCGCGGTTTTCGACATGCCTAATACCACGCCTTCCATCACCAATACCGAAAGGCTCAATGCCAAGCGTGAATTCGTGAAGGGCCACGCCTGGTGCGATATCGGGATTTATGTCGGCGGCACCAAGACGAATATCGCGGAACTGGCAGCGCTTGAGCTTGAGCCCAATGTCTGCGCCATCAAGATTTTTGCGGGTTCGTCTACCGGGGATTTGCTGGTGGAAGATGATGCCAGCCTGGAAGCGGTGATGCGTTCTGGCCGCCGCGCCATTTGCTATCATTCGGAAGATGAATATCGCCTGCAGGCGCGCAAGCCGATGTTTACGCCAGGCATGCCCCACATCAACCACCAGGAATGGCGCGATGTGGAAACGGCGATGCTCGGCACGCGGCGCCTGATGGCTTTGGCGCGCAAGACCGGGCGGCGCGCGCATATCCTGCATGTCTCAACTGCCGAGGAATTGGCCTATCTTGCGGATTACCGAGATGTCGCAAGCTGCGAAGTATTGCTGAACCATCTGACGCAAACCGATGAAGCCTATGGGCGGCTTGGTGGCTATGCGGTGATGAACCCACCCATTCGCGGCGCGCGACATTTGGAAGCGGCCTGGAAGGCGGTGGCCGATGGAACGGTGGATTGCGTCGGTTCAGACCATGCGCCGCATTCCCGCGCGGCGAAGGAACGCCCCTGGCCCGATACCGCGGCGGGGCTCACGGGTATTCAAACCATTGTGCCGCTGATGTTGGATCATGTGAGCGCCGGGCGGCTTTCCCTGCCGCGCCTTGCAGATTTGATGTGCGCGGGCCCGGCGCGGATTTATGGCGCCAAGACCAAGGGGCGGCTTGCGGTTGGCCTGGATGGCGATGTGACCGTTGTTGATATGAAAAAAACGCGCACCATCGAAGATAGCTGGATTGTCTCGCCCTGTGGCTGGACACCTTTTGCCGGGCATCGCTGCAGCGGCTGGCCAGTGATGACGGTCGTGCGCGGGTATATCGCCATGCGCGATGATGAAGTGCAGGGCGCGCCGCAGGGCCGGCCTGTGGAATTTATTGACACCAGGCGCGCTTGATGCCGGACGCCGACGCGCAGAAAGCGGTTGAAGCGGCGATAACCTCTCGCCGTTCCATCCGCGCTTTTTTGCCCAAGCCCGTGCCGCAGGCCGATGTTGAACATCTGCTGGATTTGGCCGCGCGCGCCCCTTCGGGCAGCAATATCCAGCCCTGGAAGGTGCATGCGCTGACCGGCGCGCCACTACAGCGCTTGTGTGATGCGCTGATGGTGGAACACGCGAGCGGCATTACGCCGGAATCCGAATACCAATACTACCCGCGCAAATTTTTTGAGCCCTTTCACAGCCGCCGCCGCAAGGTCGGTTGGGATCTTTATGCGCTGCTCGGCATTGCGAAGGGCGAGAATGAAAGGATGCGCGCGCAGCATGGGCGCAACCTGATTTTCTTTGGCGCGCCGGTTGGGTTGATCTTCACCATCCATCGCGATCTGGAACAGGGTTCCTGGCTTGATTACGGCATGTTCCTGGAAAATGTGATGGTGGCAGCGCGCGGCATGGGGTTGGATACCTGCCCGCAAGCGGCCTTCATGCCCTATCACCGCACCATCCAAACCATGCTGGAAACCCCGCCCGAGGAAATGCTGGTTTGCGGCATGGCGCTTGGCTATGCGGATCCTGATGCGGTGGAAAACAGCCTGGTGACGGAACGCGCCCCGGCACGGGATTTTACGCGTTTTGCGGGCTGGGCCGAATAAAGGCCCAGCCGCGTCACTTATTCTACTTTAGCGCGTCATGGCAGCGCGGTAGCGTTCCAGTACTTGCGCACCTTCCGGCCCGGCACGCTGCGCCCATTCCTGGGTTTGCTTGGCGCCAATTTCACGAAGCTGCGCCATCAGTGATGCGGAAGGCGTGACCACCTGCATGCCTCGGCTGCGCAGCCGTTCGGCCATTTCGCTTTCTGCCGCCTTGGCTTCGGCCAAGCCGCGGACGGCGGCGCGCTGCGCTGCGGCCATCACGGCATTGCGCGTTGCTTCATCCAAGGCACGAAAGGCGCGCGTATTGGCAAAGACGTAATTCTTGGCGCGCATCCCGCCGACATCGGTGAAGACGCGGGCATAATCCCAAGCGGCGGTATCCACGCCTGTCTGGGCGGAGGTAAACATCACGGCAATCACACCCGTGGCAAAGGCTTGGGCCACTTCCGCGACCTGCACCGTGACGGGCGCTGCACCCATCAATTCCGCCATGCGCGTGGTCAGCACATTATAGGTGCGGAACCGCTGGCCGCGCAGATCATCCACCGATTTGATTTCAGTTCGCGTGTAAAAACCTTGGCTTGGCCAGGGCACCATATAAAGTGGCGTAAGGCCCTGGCGTTCCAGGCGTGCCCGCACGAAGGGATCGGCAGCGGCATTCAGCGCCGCCGTTGCTTCCCAGGTATCCGCCAGGAAGGGCACGCCATCAACCTCAAAGAAGGGGTCTTCATTGCCATGCACCGAAAGCAGCACTTCACCCAGCTGCACCTGGCCGGATTGCACGCTGCGCTTGATATTCGGCATGGTCAGCAAGGTGGCGTTGGAATGAAGCTGAATGCTCAGCGCACCATTGGTTGATTTTTCCACATCTTCGATGAAGGCGCGGATATTGCGCGTGTGGAAATTACCATCGGCATAGGCATTGGCCATGTTCCAGCGTGTCTGCGCTTCCGCTGTGCCGGCGCTGAGCGCCAACAAAGCTGCCATTGCGGCGCGTTTGGTGAAATTCATGATGCTCTCCCCTTCAGGCGTGCCTCTGCTTAGCGCCTCAAGCCTAGTCTTTCACTTGTCCTCTGCCCCCGCAAGCTTTGGGGGCTTTGAGCTTTGCTGCACGAAGGCTACGCTGGAAGAAACGGAGGATATCCCATGGCCCAAAAACTCTTCCCGACATCGCTTGTCGGCTCCTATCCGCAGCCTGAATGGCTGATTGACCGCGCCAAGCTTGCCGGGCGTTTCCCGCCGCGGGTGCGCGCCAAGGAATTGTGGCGCGTGGCGCCGGAATTTCTCGATCAGGCGCAGGATGATGCGACACTGATCGCGATCCGTGATCAGGAACGCGCCGGGCTTGATATCATCACCGATGGCGAAATGCGCCGCGAAAGCTATTCCAACCGTTTCGCCACCGCGCTGGATGGCGTGGATATGGAAAACCACGGCACGGCGCTGGACCGCAGTGGCCATCCCAACCCGGTGCCGCGCGTGGTGGGGCGGATTCAGCGCCGTCATGCGGTGGAAACCCGCGATGTCGCCTTTCTGCGTGCCAATACGGATCGGAAAATCAAGATCACCGTGCCTGGCCCCTTCACCATGGCGCAGCAGGCGCAGAATGATTTCTACAAGGATGAAGCAGAGATGGCGCATGATTACGCCATCGCCGTGAATGCCGAAATCCGTGATCTTTTCGCCGCCGGCGCGGATTACGTGCAGGTGGATGAACCCTATATGCAGGCGCGCCCGGAAAAGGCGCGCGCCTATGGGCTGGCTGCGTTGAACCGCGCGCTGGAAGGCATCGAAGGCCCGACGGCGGTGCATATCTGCTTTGGCTATGCCGCCATTATCCATGCGCGCCCCACCGGCTATTCCTTCCTGCCGGAGCTTTGCAAATGCCGCGTCCGGCAGATTTCAATCGAGACCGCGCAATCCAATCTGGATACCTCGGTGCTCGAGAATTTTACGGAGCAAACCATCATTTTGGGCGTGATTGATCTGGCGAACCATAAGGTCGAAACGCCGGAGATCGTGGCAGAGCGTATTCGTCGCGCGCTGCCGCATATTGACCCCGCGCGCATCATCCTGGCCCCTGATTGCGGCATGAAATACCTGCCGCGCGATGTCGCCTTCGGCAAGATGCGCGCCATGGTGGAAGGTGCCGCACTGGTGCGGCGCGAATTGACAGGAGAAGCATGATGAAACCCTGCCTGCCGCCACTGGCCACCACGCCGCGCCCGTCCTGGCGCGCGCCCGCGCTGTCCTGCGACTGCCATTTCCATATCTTCGGGCCTTATGACCGTTTTCCGCTTGATGCCGGGCGGCATTATGACCCGCAGGCCGCAACCATTGCCGATTACCAGCGTATGGCCACGGCACTTGGCATTGAACGCATGGTGATTGTGCAGCCGAGTGTCTATGGCACGCAGAATGAAGTCTCGCTTGATGCCGCCGAGCAATTCGGCCTGGATCGCGCGCGCGTTGTCGTGGTGATTGATGATAGCTTCGATGATGCCGCGCTGAAGAAACTGCATGCGCGCGGCACCCGCGGCGTGCGCTTCAACGCGGTCAGCGGCAATGGCACGCCGCTTGAACAGTTGGAGGCTTTGGCGCGGCGCATCGCACCGCTCGGCTGGCATTTGCAGCTTTATGCCGAAGGCCATCAATTGCCGGCATTGGCGCCGCGTCTGGCGACGCTACCGGTGCCGGTGGTGGTGGATCACATGGGCGGGGTGAAAACCAGCGAAGGGCTGAATGGCGCTGGCTTCAAGGCACTGCTCAAAATGCTGGAAAGCCCGCAATGCTGGGTGAAGATTTCTGGCTATCGTATCTCCGCCGGGCCGCCATTTGCTGATGTTGCGCCCTTCGCGCGGGCACTTTTGGATGCCGCGCCGGATCGCGCGGTCTGGGGCACGGATTGGCCGCATCCAAGCCTGCAGCATTGGATGCCGGAAGATGGGCATTTGTTCGATCTGCTTGGCCAATGGGCGCCGAGTGATACGGAACGCCGCGGCGTCCTGGTGGAAAACCCTGCGCGGCTCTATGGGTTTTGAGCATTTTCAAGCCAAGTGGCCACACTTGGCGACTCGGAAAATGCGATCAAACACAAATTGAGTGCGTGTTCGGCGAACGCATGTGAACCGAACAGGCACGAAACGGGGGGCTGCAAAGCCCCCCTTTTCAGATCAAGCCTTGCGGGTGGCTTCGTACCGCGCCTTGGTCTCGGCATTGGGCGGGTAAAGGCCGGGCAGCGGCACGCCCTTGCCCACTTCTTCCATGATCCAGGCTTCCAGGCGTTCCTGTTCCACCGCGGCTTCCACTACGGCATCCAGCAGCGCTTGCGGGATCACCACCGCGCCATCGGCATCCGCCACAATGATGTCGCCGGGCACTACCGTCACGCCGCCGCAGCCAATGGTTTCCTGCCAGCCAACGAAATTCAGCGCCGCCACAGAAGCCGGCGCGACATAGCCCTGGCAGTAAACCGGCAGGCCCGTGCCGATCACGCCCGCGCCATCACGCACCACGCCATCCGTTACCAGGCCGGCGACACCCTTCTTCGCCATGCGCGCACACAGGATATCGCCGAAAATCCCCGCCGCCTTGCTGCCCATCGCGTCAGCCACGGCCACACAACCTTCCGGCATTTCTTCAATCGCGGCGCGCGTGGACCGTGGTGAGGACCAGCTATCCACTGTCGCCAAATCTTCCCGCGTCGGCGTGAAGCGGAGCGTAAAGGCAGGCCCAACAATGCGCCGACGATCACCCTGCACAATCGGGTTTGATCCCGCGATGTAGCAGAAGCGCACGCCCTTCTTCAGCAGAACGGTGGTCAGAGTTGCGGTGGTGACCGCTTCAAGCGCGGTCTTCTGGGCGGGGGTCAGGGCCATGGCCAGTTCCTTGTCAAATCCAGGCGCTTCCATACAGCGCTTGCGCCATCGGGCAAGGTGGGCGGCGTCAGGCGCGCGACCAGCCAATCCGCCCAAGCGCGCCACACGCCGCACAATCGGGCTTCCAGGCGCTGTGTTCCGCCCCGCAGGCATCGCAACGCCAGCGCGGCGCGCCAGCGGCATTGGCCGCTTCGCGCAGCCAGCCAGCCTCGGCCGCGCGGCCTTCGGCGCTATCACCATGCTCGGCGCGTTCCAATTCCGCGAAAAGCAGAAAGGCCCGCCGATCCGCCGCCCCGCTGGCGAGCAAACCATCCAATTCACTGCGCGCCCGGCCCGTGAGCCCTGCCGCAAGCGCGACGCGCGCCATCAAAAGCCGGGCTTCGGGGTGGCTTGGGTTTCGATGCGTCAGATCTTCCACTGCCTTCACGCGGGCGAGTGGCGCCGGCACAGCCTCAATCCAGGCCGCGCCTAAATCCGGATGTGGCGCGGCATTCCAGGCCGCTTCCAGCACGCTGCGCGCACGGCGCTGGCTGCCTGCCGCCACCAACCGCGCCGCCTGCGCCAAGGCCGCCGGGGCAAATTTCACATCCGCCGCGACCGCTTGCTTTTCCAATTCTGCTGCCTTGGAGGCATCGGGTTCCGCTGCTGCGGCTGCCAGCGCAAAGGCAGCGCGCGGGCCATCCGGTGGGCAAAGCGCCAGCGCTTCCCGCCAATCCCGCGTGCGTTCCGCGAGCAGTCGGCGTTCCTCGCGAAGCCAGGCCGCACCTGGTTGCGCTGCCTCCGCTTCCCGTGCCAGGCGCTGGGCTTCGGGCCAATCCTCCCGCTGCATCGCCTGGCGCAACAACCCGCGCAGCCCAAGGAAACGCGCCGAGGGATCTTCCGACAATTTCTTGAAAATCGCGCCGGCGGCGTCTTCCTTGCCGGCGAGTTTTTCGGCCTCGGCTGCCAGCAACAAGGTTTGCGGCGTATCGCCCAACAGCGCCCGCGCGCGGCGGGTTTCTTCCAGCGCGCGCGGGGCGGTGCCGGCGCCAAGCGCAATCAGCGCGCGCGTGATGGCCGCATCACCATCCGCCCGGCGCCGCGCGGCACGGCGCAGC
The DNA here is from genome assembly GCA_020249465.1 of Roseomonas sp. Lineage (GTDB taxonomy): Bacteria > Pseudomonadota > Alphaproteobacteria > Acetobacterales > Acetobacteraceae > Neoroseomonas. The sequence continues at coordinate 7,955 of JADCFP010000046.1, forward strand.
CCCATCCTACCCGGCACAGCGCGGGACCACGCCCAAAGCCGCAAGCCGCCATGCAGCAGAATGAAGCCAAGCGCCAAAATCGCCGCCGCCACCGGCACAGGCAGGCCCACCCAGAAATCACCAGCACGGATTTCCACCGAACCGCCAAGCCTGAGCAGCCAAAGTGTGATGGCGGCGACAGCAACCAGCGCCGCCAGCAGCAAAAGCGCCTTGCGCATGGCGCCTCAGCCCCCGGCCAGGGTGATAATGGCCGCGCGTGCCGCGAGTAGCGCCTGCGCTTCCGCCTCCCAGGGGCCCAGCGCCGCTCGGGCTGCGGGTGGCAGGGGCGAAAGCCTTCCCAAAGCGCCGGGCAGATCGCCGGCTTCGAGCGCGCGGCGCGCCGCTTCCAAGGCGGCAGCGGCTTCATCGCCCCAAATGATCGTCTCGCCCCGCCTGATGGTGATCAGGCCGGCAAGCCGGGCCGAGGCGCTTTCCAGAATCGATTGCCCCTCCCGCGCGGGTTCACTCGCGGCACGCGCCGCGCGGGCGGCATCTTCAAAGGCGAGGCGAAGCGCCGCTTCCGTGGGCGGGCTGGCCGCGGCAAAGCGGCTGAGCGCCGCCGGTGGGTTGGGGAAGGGCGCAAGGGTCGGACCAAGCGCCTGCCCCGCATCCAGGCGGGCACGCAGCGCGGCGATGGCCTGCACGCGATTCGTCCGCGCCTCAAGCCCCGCGATGCGCGCCTGCGCCGCTTCAAGGGCCTGCATGCGGGCGCCCAGCGCGGATTCGGCGCCAGCCAAGCGGCCTTCCAAAGCGGCACCCGCGGCAGCGATGCGCTCGGCCTCAGCCTTTTCGGCGGCTTCCAGGCGGATGAGCAGGCTGCGCGCCAGATCCTCGGTCCGGCGTAAAGCCTCTGCATCGGCGGCTTGCAGCCGGGCGGCGATGGCATCCTGCCGTTCGGTCAGGCGATCGATCCGTGTCGCCAAGGTCTCGGCCAGGGCGCGCGGGGCGAGGCCGGAGACATCCAGGCTTGGCGCTGGCCTGCCTTCCAAACCGGCAAGGCGGGCTTCCAGCGCTTCAAGCCGCTGCAGGAGAGGCGCCAGATCGGGTGCCGTAGCGGCGCGGGGCCGGGCTTCCAGCGCGGTGATGCGGGTTTCGAGCGGCGCGGCATTGAAGCCGGGGCGCCCTTCCAGGGCGGCAAGCCGCGCTTCCAGCGGGCCGAGATTGGGCAGGGGCGGGGCGCTGGGGCGCGGCGTGATCAGCAGCCAGCCAAGCGCAAAAACGAGCACTGCGCCGCCGGCGAAAAGCGGCAGCAAAAGCGGATCAAGGCGGCGCTTGGGGTCGGGGGAGGTATCACTCATGCCGGCATCTTTAGCACATCTGCAGGGCCAAGGCATGCCAACAAGGCGGCGTGATCTGGCCGGCTTGCCGTGCGGATTTCCGCCCAGGGCAGGGTGGCAAGGGCGGCGGCAATGCGTGGGCTGAGCGCGATGGCGATCATGTTCTGGGCCGCCTTGTGCAAACCAGCATCAGCCAGCAAGCGCATTGCCACTAGTGCTGAGCGTGGCGAGGTGAAAAGCGCGGCATGGACGCGCCCTTCCCGAATGGCGTGGCGGGCTTCTGCTGGCAATTCGGCGCTGGGCCGCGCCGCATAAACCACACGGCGGAGCACGCGAAACCCCTTGGCGCGCAACGCGGCGGCCAGATCAAGCGCATAGCCTTCGCCAACCGCCAGGCACAGCGTGCCTGCTTCGGGCTTGAGAGTTGCGCCAATCAACGCCGCGAGCGCCTGCGCATCCCCTGCCGCGGCACGCACATCGGCAAAACCGCGTGCGCGGGCCTCAGCGGCTGAGGCTTCGCCGACCGCAATCACGGGCAGCGCAGCAGGTCGCAAGGCACGGGCGGCGGCGCGGCTGGTGATGATGATGGCTTGGCAATTTGCTGGCGGCTTGAAGGGCAGGGCGGTCAGCGTGAGCGCGGGCGCCAGCACCGCTTCCCAACCAAGTGCGGCAACAGCGCGCGCGGATTCCGCCGCGCCGGGTTCCGGGCGGGTGATCAGAATGGCGCGCGATGCGCGGGCGGCCTGACGCGGCATGGTGCAAGGCTAAACCTGGTCGGTCGCGTTTGGCGAGGATACTGCGGGATGGATGCGCCTTCCGAAAGGCGCGTCCACGCCATTTGCCTATCGCGTGGCCGAAGGGGTCCCGACCAGCTCGGCGATCCGTAGCAGATCAAGCGGCGGATAAATGCCAAGCTGCGCCGCTGCGTTCATGTTGATGACCAGCGAATAGCGCTGCAATCTTTCGATTGGAATGCTGCCCACCAATTGCCTTTTCAGCAGGATTTGTTCCGCTTTATAGCCGGCAAAGGCGCCTGCATTCACATATTTGGTTACCATGCCAAACAGCGCGCCGGCTTCATAAATGGGGCTCTCGGTTGCGGAAATGACAGGCACCTTGGCTGCCGTGGCAAGCCTGACGATGGTCTGCGCATTGGCAATCATGGATGAATCGGACGGCAGATAGACAAAGTCGGGCCGGGCCGCGAGCATCCGTTCCATCGCATGCTCAATTTCTGTGGTGCTTGGGCGATGGCCGGTACCAAGCGGCGCTTCGATCAGTTCATATTCAAGGCTACTTGCAAGCTGACGTAGTTGGACCACTGCCAGCAGGGAATTCACCTCGGCCACGTTGTAGATGACGCCGAGCTTTCGGATGGTCGCAAAGCGCTGCATGGCACTGATCTGATCGCGTAGCGGAACTAAATGCGAAACCCCTGTCACATTGCGCCCGGTTGCGGCAAGCCCATCCGCAAGGCCCGCACCGACAGGATCGGCGACGATATTGAAGACCACAGGGATATCCACAAGGTGACGGTTACGGTCCACTGCACCAAGAACGCCAACCACTTCCTGGGTTACCGTTGTTCCGAAAGAATAGACCAGATCCACGCGCCTTTGCCGGGCTTCATTGAGGAATTGGCGGATTTTCGTACGGTCACCGTCAATGTCGCGGATCAGGAATTCGACCGGGACACGTTCCTTCAAATAAAGCATGAAGGCCTCTTCCGCCGTGGTCTGGCCACGGAAAAGGATCAGCATGACCGTATAATTGCTGCGTTGTGCCATGGCGCTTCGCATCAGAAACGGCGTGGAGAGCGGCAAGCTGAGCAGGCCACCGATGAGTAATCTGCGCATGGCTTTTCCTGTGTTCATGATGGTGACGTCGGGCGTTTTTCGGGTAGGAACAGCAATAGGGTGAAGGCTGTTGTTGCCACGAAAATCAGCCCCGCCATAACGACGAAGGCATTCACGAAATTTGAAAGTGCGATCATGGCGCCAAGCATTATGGGGCCAAGCAGCATGCCGATACGTTCGATCATGCGAAAAATACCAACAGCAGCTGCTTGCCCGACTTCCTTCACCACGGCTTCGCAGCGATCATTGATCAGCGTCATTTGAGAGGAAACGCCAATGGCATGCCCGATCCCGAGCCCGATGACAGCAAGGGCGGCGCCCATGCCACCTTCGACGAAAAGTGGCATGGCAATGGCAATCGCAGCCGCATAGCCACCAATCATGACAAAGCGCCAACGATGCCGCGCGCGATCGGCGAATTGGGCGACCAGAGGGCTTAGCATGATGATCACAAGGCCATAGGCCATCATGATGCGCCCGGTACTTGACTGATCATGGCCCAGTTCCTTCAAATAAAGCGGTATCGAATAGTAAAGAAAGCCGGCAAGCGCGACCTTGGCAGGCACAGCCGAGAGAAAGGTGATTGTCGCGAATTGCCGCTGTCTGATCAGCAGGCCAAAATCGCTCAAGCCAAGTCCCTTGCTTGTTCTTGAATGAGCAACTGTCTTGCTCATGAAACGCAGCACATAGAAGGAAGCGACGGCGCTCAACCCGCCTGAAAGCAGGAAGGTCTTCTCAAAGCCCAACCGATCCACCAGGATTCCCCCAATGGCGGCACCACAAAGGGAGCCTGCGAAAAATGTCGTCAGGAAAAGTGCCTGGCCGCGGGTTCGTTCCGCCGGCGGGAAATGCGACGTTATATAGGCCTGGGTGGTGACATAGACCAGGCCGTAGCCAATAGCCGTCAATGACCGCCAAAGCAGTAATTGCAGCATGCTGTCTGCAAAGGCGGTCAGGACCAGGCCCAGCGTGGTTATCAGGGCGCCAAGGCCGAATGCCTTGCGAAAACCAATCCTGTCACAGCAAGCACCCGCATAGGGCATGGTGACGGCCCAGACCAGCATGAAGACAGTGATGGGCAGGCCGATGACGATGCTGTGGGAGATGCTTGAGTTCGAATCCACGAATTGTGAGACGAAAATCGGGAAAAAGGAAAGTGAGAGCGATTCGGAGAAAATCAGGAGAAAGAAGGGCCAGCCGATGTTTTCAACGGCATTGATGCGCAGGACCTGGCGCGTATTTGGTAAGTCGAAACTATCTCCCGCGGGCAATTCCCGTCCCGCCGCCTGGCGCAAGCGGGCGGCTTTATTGATGGCTTCAAGGCTGTTGTTGATGGCGCGGTTCAGTTGCCCGATGCCGCCAAAAAAATCACGCGGCAGATACTGGCGAAAATCGCCGCGCGATGCGTCGGTGAGAACTTCCTGCATGGCACGGAGAGGGCTTGTGAATGCAGCCGCCAGCATCAGGCGAAGCAATTCAAACGCCACCAAAATGGCAACAACCAGTACAGCCAGGATATCAAAAGCGATATCCCACATCAGCTTGGCGATGAAATTCGACCTTTCACCGATATGCAGCCACCCTATGGGCCGATAACTGAGCTTGATCGGGATGGCCATATTGAAATACGCGCCGGCATGCGCCACGGCTTCGCTTTCCGACAAACGCGAAAGCGCGCCCAAAAGCGCGGCCCGACCTTCAAGAGCGCGAAGTTCAGTCGCGTAACGTGGCGCGCCGTTCCTATCCAGGACGATCAGGTAATCAAGTTCGGGATTATCCTGTTTGACCGCTTCAAGATAGCGATCCACATCAACCAAACGTTCAAAGGGTACGCCATAGGCCAGGGCCTTTTCGATCACCGCCGCGACAGAAAGGCCGATTTCCCGCTGAACGCCAAGCCGTTCCTTCACCAGATGTTCTTCCGCATAAAGGCCGGCGCGGAAAGACACGAAAGCAGCCGCCAGCATCAGGACCAAAGCCGTCAGGATGAAAAGGTCGCGCCGTATCGCCCTCATGGCGTGGAATGGACAGCGGATTTTGGCGCAGCTTCCATCAGCGCCGCCTGCTTTTGGCCGAGGGCCGAAATGCCCTTTTCAACTTCCTCACCAAGGATCGGCAAGTGAAGCTTGGGCACGGACCTATCATGATGAGAAGCCGTCAGGGCGCTTTCAGCCACATCAAGCTCATGCCTGAGCCGGCGCGTAATGAGCCAAGTGCCCAGCATGACCAGAAGGCTGATGGCCAACACGGCAATGAGCCAGTCAATCAGCAGCGCTTGGCGCATTTTAGCGGTCGCGCGGTCAATCTCGGCCTTGTCATATCCAAGAATGATGGCTCCAGAAATCAGGCCGAAGCTGTTGCGATAAGGCAGGCCGATCTGGTAGCTGACAGTGTCTTCGCCAAGCCAACCCTGCCCATCCAGCCGCACGCCCCAATCCTGTTCGGTGCCCGCTGAGCCCAGTTCCATGAGCCTTCGGCCCTGTTCATCAATCACGGCCGCGAAGCGCAACCCGACGGTACGATCCTTGGCGGCAGCAATCTCGCGCGCAAGCTCCAGGTTGTCGCGTGGCGCGAGACCGATATTGAGCCCGACCTCAATCGCTTGGCGCAGATCGCGTGCAACCACGGAGACGCGTGCGACGTTCAGCTCGCGGAAGGATTTCTCAAAATTGTAGTAGTTCAGAAAGCTGATCAGTGCGATGGCCAGGGCAATGATGAGCGAGATATGCACGCCAAGCCGCAGCCACAGGGGTAATTGACCCCTTTGCGATGGCGGAAGCTTCAGGCGCACAAACGGATCCCCCCCCCCGTTAAAGCCAAGAAATTTCTATGCAAGGGTAACGGTCCCGCGGTGCGGGTCAAGCCCAAGCCAGATAGAGCAAAACAAGAGCGTCCGCAGCCTTAGGGTGGCGCTTCGCGCCGCTTATTCATCCCGCTGCGGCCGCGCGAGCAACCGCGCCACCGCTTCCTGCACTGTCACCCTGCCGCGCACGAGATCCGCCACCGCAGCGCAAATCGGCAAATCAACGCCAAGCTGTGCCGCGCGCGCGATCAAGGCAGGCGCAGTCATCACCCCTTCCGTCACACCCTGCCGCGCGGCGAGAATATCGGCCAAGCTTTCCCCTCTCCCGAGCGCCATACCAAGCGAGGTATTGCGGCTGCCCGCCCCCGTTGCCGTCAGGAGCAAATCACCAAGCCCCGAAAGCCCTGCCACCGTATCGGCGCGCCCACCTAGAGCAAGCGCGAGGCGTGCAATCTCAGCAAGCCCGCGCGTGATCAGCGCGGCGCGTGCATTCTCGCCAAGCCCGGCACCCATCACGGCGCCGGCGGCAATCGCGATCACATTTTTTGCCGCGCCGCCGATTTCGGCACCCACCGGATCATCGCCGCCGTAGAGCCGAAACTCCGCCGAACCGAGCCGCGCCACGCCAAGCGCGCGCAGGCCCGCATCATGGCTCGCCACCACAGCGGCAGCGGGCAGGCCGCGAGCGATTTCATGGGCGAAATTGGGGCCACTCAACACGCCAGCAATGGCATCGGGGTGCGTTGCGCTCAGGATTTCGAGCGGCAGCATCAGGCTGCCTGCCTCCACCCCCTTGGCGCAGATCAGCGCAGGGGCGGGCAGTATCGGCAGGCTGTGCAGCACAGGGCGCAGCGCTTGCGCTGGCACCACCAGCAGGATCAGCGCCGCACCATTCACCGCCCGCGCTGCATCGGCAGTAACGGTGATGCCATCCGGCAAGCTGACGCCCGGCAGCAGCCGTTCATTCGCGCGGCTATGTTGGATCAAGGCGGCGCGCGTTGGATCGCGCGCCCAAAGCATGACGCTTTGTCCCGCACGACGCGCCTGAATGGCAAGTGCCGTGCCCCAGGCGCCCGCGCCGATGATTGCGATGTGATCCTTCATGGCACGAGCCAGGTTACGGCGCTGCCCGCGCCCGCTTCATCAGCGCCAAAGCCAGCGAGCAAGGCCGGTAAAATCTTGGCGGCGTCTTCGGCAAAACCCTGCGGTGGATTGGCGATGACCAAACCGCTGCCATTCAGCTTTTGCGGATCGGTCGGCTCGCGCAACCACAATTCAGTTGCCAGGAGCGGTGCCACGCCCGCTTCCATCAGCGCATGATGAAAGCCCCGCACCGGCGCGCGATGCTTGATGGGATACCAGGCGGCAATGATGGCAGCGCGAAAGCGATGGCGCAGCATGGCCATGGCTTCCGTGATGCGGCCATAATCGCCTTCCTGTTCGAAGGGCGGGTCAATCAGCACCAGGCCGCGCTTTTCGGGAAAAGGCGTCAGCGCGCGCAAGGCTTCCCAGGCATCGCGCTTATGCACGGCCACCTGCGCATCGCGCTTGAAATGCGCCTTCAGCCGCGCGTGATCTTCCGGGTGCAGCTCCACCGCCATCAGCCGATCCTGCGGGCGGAGCGCGGCGCGGATCAGCGCCGGTGAGCCTGGATAGAAGGCCGGAAAGCCCGCCTGTTTCAAAGCTTCAAGAAATGGCGCCAGCGCTGGGTTCGTGCTTTCCACAAGCCGCAAGGCGCCGCGCGCCGCTTCACCGGTGCGCGCGGCTTCCGATGCGGCCAGATCATAAACGCCGCATCCGGCATGTGTATCGAGGACAGCAAAAGGCGTCGGCTTGCGTTTGAGTGCCGCGAGCAGCGACAGCAGCAAGCTGTGTTTGAGGCAATCCGCGTGATTGCCGGCATGAAAGGCGTGGCGATAATTCATGAGCAGCGCTTGATGGGGCAGGGCGCCGCGCTGCGCAATGGGGCTGCGTCAGGCTTGGCATGAACGGCGGATGTTTTGGCGTTTCGTGGGCAGGGCATTGCCTTCAGGCTGAAGGCGATTTGTGCTACTCAACACGCCCAATCCTGTTCACCGCTGCCTGTACGCGTTCAAAATCCGCATCCAGGAAATCCTGGAACGCCTTGCCGTCGCGGTGGTCCAATTCAAGCCCCGCCGCTTCAAGCTGACGCAGCATTTCGGGGTCTTTCGTGGTTGCTTCTGTCGCCTGCCGCCAGGCTTCGCGCTCGGCAGCCGGCGTGGCGGGCTGGCTGAAAATGCCCACCCAAAGATAGAACTCCACATCCGCAAGCCCGAGTTCGAGCGCCGTTGGCACATCCGGCAATAGCGCTACGCGCCGCGCGCCGGTATTGACCAAGGCGCGCATGGCGCCAGAGCGTATTTGCGGCGCGGCCACAGCTGCCGTGGCGGCGGTTGCGGCAATATGCCCACCCAGCACGGCCGTCATGGCGGGGCCACCCCCCGAATAGGGCACATGATTCAAGCGGAACCCGCCGGCCTGGGCCAGCATCTCAAAGGGCAGGCGGATCGCGCTATAGGGGCCCGAAGACCCATAGGCGATTTCCCCAGGGCGGCGGCGCGCATCCGCGGCGAATTCCTGGAAGCTCCGCCAGGGCGCATCCGCCTTCACCACGAGAATCAGGGGATCAGCCGTCAGCAGGGCAATCGGGGCAAGGCTGCCTCGTTCAAAGGAAGCCGGGCGCTGAAACAGCGCATCCGCAGCCGGGATCGAGGAAAAGGCGACATGCGCGATCACGCCCGTGTAGCCATCGGGCCGCGCTGTGGCGCCGGCATTCATGCCAAGCGCGCCACCGGCACCGCCACGATTCTGCAGCACCACCGATTGGTTCCAATGGCGCTGCAAGGCCGCGCCATAGGGCCGCGCGATGAGGTCGGTCGCCCCTCCGGGCGGGAAGGGAATGATGATGGAAACCGCCCGGTTCGGGAAACCGGGCTGCGCTAAAGCCGGCTGGGTAATGCCGGCCAGTGCCAAGCCAAGCGCGCCGCGCCTGGAAAGCTGCCTCTTCAAGGTTGTCTCCAAGGTTTACGCCCCTCCAAATTGCCGGCGCCGTGGGGTCAGGGGCCCCACGCCTCGCGCTGACCAAATTGCCATATGGGCATAGTGATGTAACCTGAATTTTCCTGGCAGGGCTCGGTCTCCCGCCCTGGTTCGGGCCGACCATGGGCGGCGGAGTTGGGCATATTCCGCCGAATAGCTCTATTTCAAACGTTATTCTGGAGAGTGAGGCGCTGGTGACGCGAAGGTCAAGTATCTCGTAACATTCGTTAGGGAAGTTTGTGCGTGGTAAATTTGCCACAATGAGTAGCTGACACGCCACGCATGGTCACCCTGGAGCCCGTTTAGACTCCACATGAAGGTGATCCATGTCTATAAAAAAGGCAGACGAGTAATTTGGTGTGCCGGAGTGCATATCTGGGCTCGGGAAATTGATGGGAAAAGACAATGAACTTCAAGACGATGCTTCTGGCTGCTGTGGCGATTGTAGCGGCTCCGGCTTTGGCGCAGGCTCAAGCAGTGAGCGGCTTGTACCTTGGTGCCGGTGTTGGCGCCAATTGGCAGCAGGACACGACGCTCAATGGCTCGGTCAATAATGCAGCTGGCACCAAGATCGAAAACGAATTTGATCCTGGTTACGTCGGCGTTCTCAGCCTTGGTTGGGGCTTTGGCAACGGCCTTCGCGCGGAAATCGAAGGCAGCTATCGCTCCAATGACGTTAGCGACACCAAGGTTGGTGGCCGCTCCGTTCAGGGAACTGGTAGTGGGACCGGCACCGCCGTAAGCTACGGCGTGATGGCCAATGTGCTTTACGATTTTGTCGGCATCGGCTCCTCACTTGGCGGTTTGGTGCCCTACATCGGCGGTGGCGCTGGTTACATCTGGCATGATTACCAGGATGTTGGTGTCTCTTTCTCCAATGGCAACAAGACCGTCTATAATGGCGATACTGGGGCTTTTGGCTATCAGGCCATTGTTGGCGCGGCGCTGCCGATTGCCAGCGTGCCGGGGCTTGCTGTGACCGCCGAATACCGCTTCATGGGTACGCTCGGTCATGACATCAACGGGACGGCCAATGTCAGGTCTGGCTCAACGGTCACGCAGACCCGCCTGAATTCTGATGTGGACAACTTCAACCACTCATTGCTGATCGGCCTGCGCTACGCCTTCAACGCCGCGCCGGTAGTCGCTGCTGCGGCTGCGCCGGTGGCTGCTGCCCGCACCTTCCTGGTCTTCTTTGACTGGAGCAAGGCGGACCTGACGGATCGTGCGCGTCAGATCATCGGTGAGGCCGCTTCTGCCCGCGGTGCTGGTGTGACCCGCATTGAAGTGAATGGCTTCACGGACCGTTCCGGCCCGGCGGACTACAACATGCAGCTCTCCATCCGTCGCGCCAATGCGGTGGCGGCTGAGCTGGTGCGTCGCGGTGTGCCGCGGAATGAAATCGTGACCCGTGGCTTCGGTGAGGAAAACAACCTCGTGCCGACGGCGGATGGCGTGCGTGAGCCGCAGAACCGCCGCGTGGAAATCATCCTGAAGTAATTCAGGGAGAATCCGGCCAAAAAGGAAAAGGGCGCCGCGAGGCGCCCTTTTTTCATGTGCGATGCAATAACAAACTTCAGCCGGAAAGCCTGATGCCAGTCAGGTCAACCAGCGCCCGCCAACGCGCGAGTTCTGCCTTCTGAAACTCGCCGAATGGCGCCGCTGCCATGGGGGCGGCGACAAAGCCTTGCCCTTGTAGCCTTTCACGCATGGCAGGTTCGGCCAGGATGCGAAGCAGCGTGTCCGAAAGCCGCGTGATGACCTCGGGCGCGGTGCGCGCCGGCGCCCAAAGGCCGAACCAGGCATCCACTGCCAGATCAGGCGCATTAAGCTCCGCGAAGGTCGGCACATCGGGCGCTTCGGGCAGGCGTGCCGGTGCGCCGATTCCCAGCGCACGTAGCCGGCCCTCCCGCACCAGCGAAACCACCTGGGGCCAGGTGGAGACAAAGAAATCTACTGTGCCGGCAATGGTATCCGTGGTCGCCTGGGCGCCGCCGCGATAGGGCACATGGGTGGCATCCAGCCGTTCGCGCCTGGCGAAGGTCTCCGCAATCACATGGCTGGCGGAACCTGCGCCGGAAGATGCGTAAGTCACCTTGCCGCCATTGCGGCCCTTCGCGGCCAGTTCGGCGAGCGTCTTGGCGCCGCTGACCGGCACCACCAAAGCGTGATGCACCGTGGCAAGCTTGGCGATGGGCGCGAAATCTGTGATCGGGTCAAAGGGCAGGGAAGGCAGCATGGCCGCATTCGCCGCATGGGTCTGATTATTGCCCAGCGCCAGCGTGTAGCCATCCGCCGCCGCCTGCGCGACCGCTTGCGTGCCGACCACCGCAGCACCGCCCGGCCGGTTATCCACCACAAAGGTGCTGCCGAGGATGGCTTCCTGCAAAGCAGCCGCGAGTGTGCGGGCCAGCACATCGGTGGACCCACCCGGCGGATAGGCCAGCACAATGCGCACCGGCCGCGATGGCCAGGCTTGCGCTCGGGCCAGTGCCGGCATGCCGAGCATTGGCGCGGCAAACAAGGCGCGACGTTGGATCATATGCTTTCCTCCCCTTCGCGGCGGCGCCGCTTCAGCCTTCGCGCTGCGCCCGCGCGCGCTTGGCCGCCGGGCGTTCCAGGCAGCGCCCAAGCCATGCCTTCACCTTTGGAAAGGCTGCGAAGTCATACCCATTCATGAAGGCCCCATAGAGCACCGATGCCAGGTTCAAATCCGCAATGGTGAAGCCATTGCCGACCGAATAATCCCGCGCCGAGAGTTCCGATTCGAGAACCGAAAGCCGCTGATCAGTGGCTTCCTTGCCAAGCGCTGCCTCCGCCGCGATGCGATCCGCGGGCGCGCGAAGGAAGCTGTTATAGGCCCATCGCATCACATGCGGCTCGGCTTCCGTTGCGGCCCAAAGCGTCCATTGCAGCACGCGCGAGGCATCATTGCCTGACGGCATCAAAGGCGCACCGACCTTGCCCGCGATATGAAGATTGATCGCCAGGCTTTCGAACAGCACCAGATCGCCATCTTCCAAGGCGGGGATCTTGTTATTCGGGTTGATCGCAAGCGGCCGTTCCAGCTTGAAGCCAGGCGCGAAGCCAAGCGGAATCACTTCATAGGCAAGGCCGGCTTCTTCGGCGGCCCAGATGCAGCGAAAGGCGCGGGAACGCGCGATGCCGTGGATTTTCAGCATGGTATTTTTCCTGTCTGATATGGCGTTTTCACATGCCGCCAATGTAATTCGGCCCGCCGCTGCCTTCCGGCGTGCACCAATCAATATTCTGCGTCGGGTCCTTGATGTCGCAGGTTTTGCAATGCACGCAATTCTGCGCATTGATCACCAAACGCGGCTGGCCTTCTTCCACGCCGACCGCTTCATAAACGCCGGCAGGGCAATAGCGGCTTTCGGGACTGCCGAAGATTTCCCAATTCACACCCTTCCAAAGCCCAGGATCGCGCAGTTGCAAATGCGCGGGCTGATCTTCCTCATGATTCGTGTTCGCCAAAAACACGGAAGACAGCCGATCGAAGGAATAAACGCCATCGGGCTTTGGATAGCTGATCTTCTGTGCTTCCGATCCCTTCTTCAGCACGGCGTGATCTTCATGATGCGAAAGCGTCCAGGGCGACTTGCCGCGCGTGATGTAGGTTTCGATCGCGGCATTGATCATGCCGCCCCAGAAGCCGAATTTCGCAAAGCCGGGGCGGATATTTCGAACGGCTTCCAATTCCGGCCAAATCCAGGAATGGCGCAGCATTTCCGGATAGGCATTCAGCACCGGCGCGCGATTTTCCGTGGCACAAGCGGCTGCCAAAGCCTCCGCCGCGATCATGCCGGATTTCATGGCCGTATGCGTGCCCTTGATCTTAGGCACATTCAGGAAACCGGCTGAATCACCAATGATCGCACCGCCGGGGAAAACCAGCTTCGGGATCGCCTGGAAGCCGCCTTCATTCAAGGCGCGCGCGCCATAGGCAATGCGCTTGCCGCCTTCCAACATGGCGCGCACCGCCGGATGCTGCTTGAAGCGCTGAAATTCCTCAAATGGCGAAAGCCAAGGATTTTGGTAGTCCAGCCCAACAACAAAGCCGATGCTGACCAGATTATCGCCGAGCATATAAAGCCAGGACCCACCATAGGTATCGGTGTTCAACGGCCAGCCCACGCTATGCCAAATCAGGCCGGGCTGATGCTTTTCCTTCGGGATTTCCCATAATTCCTTGATGCCCAAACCAAAGGTCTGCGGTGCGACGCCATCGCGCAGATTGAAGCTCTCAAAAAGCTTTTTCGTGAGTGACCCGCGGCAGCCCTCGGCAAACAGCGTGTAACTGGCGCGGAGTTCCATGCCCGGCTGGTAATTCGGCCCCTTTTCGCCATCCTTCGTAATGCCCATCACGCCGGCCACCACGCCGCGCACCTGGCCATCTTCAATGATCGTCTCGGAAGCCGCAAAGCCGGGATAGATCTCAACGCCAAGCGCTTCAGCTTTTGCGCCCAGCCAACGGCAGACATTGCCCAAGGAGACAATGTAATTGCCGTGATTATTCATCGCGGGTGGTGTCGGCAGCTTGAAGGCCTTGGTTTCCGTCAGGAACATGAAGCGATCATCGCCGGCAGGGGTCGCGAGTGCCGGCGGATCATCGCGCCAATCGGGGATCAGCTCATCCAGGGCGCGCGGTTCCAGCACGGCGCCCGAGAGGATATGCGCGCCGATCTCGCTGCCCTTTTCGATCAGGCACACCGCCATATCGGGCGCGAGCTGTTTCAGGCGGATGGCAGCGGCGAGGCCGGAAGGCCCTCCGCCCACGATCAGTACATCAAATTCCATCGCTTCCCGTTCTTCGGACATCACGAACTGCCTTTCCTCTGGGCTATTTGCTCCATGTAGCGAAGGCGCGGGTTGCGCGGAACCCCGCACCGGGCCGATATGTGGGGGATGGAGCAGGAGAAATCCGCCCTGGCCGCCGCCCTGGCGCTGCAATGCGACTGGGGCGCGGATGAGGCGCTGATGGAAAGCCCCGCGGATCGCCTGGCGCTGCGGGAAGCCCCCGCGCGCGCGCCGGAAGCGGCCCGCCCCGCGCCCGAACCGAGCCCGCGCCCTGCCCGCGCAGCCCCCATCACCCTTGCCCCCATGCCGCCGGCAAATACCCGCGCCGAAGCCCTGGCCGCAGCCGCGCCCGATCTGGCGGCGCTGAAGGCCGCCATTGCCGCCTTTGATGCCTCACCGCTCAAGGAAACCGCGACCAATCTGGTGTTTGGTGAGGGCATCACCGATGCCGGCCTGATGCTGATTGGCGAGGCACCAGGCGCGGATGAAGACCGCGCCGGGCGGCCTTTTGTCGGTGCCTCGGGCCAATTGCTGGATCGGATGTTTGCCTCGGTCGGGCTGTCGCGAGACAACAATTTCTACATCACCAATATCCTGCCCTGGCGGCCACCGGGGAATCGCACCCCAACCGATGCGGAGGTGGCGCTGTTCCTGCCCTTTCTCCGCCGTCAGGTGGCGCTGATCCGCCCGAAGCGGCTGGTGCTGGTGGGCGGCGTTGCGGCCAAGGGGCTGATCGGCGGCAAGGAAGGCATCACCCGGCTGCGTGGCCGCTGGCATGAGGTGGAAATCGCGGGGCTTGGCCGCATCCCCGCCCTTCCTACGCTCCACCCCGCCTATTTGCTGCGCAGCCCGGCTTCCAAGCGCGAAGCCTGGGCGGATTTGTTGCTGCTGCGGCGCACGCTGGATCAGGCCTCGGCGTAGCTTTCCATGGCGGAATTCCTCGCCAATTGCCTGCATGGGCTAGAAGCGCTTGGCCCGGGTGGGCTTTGGGCAGTGATGGCTGCGCTTTTTCTGGCTGGGCTCGCCGGCGGGGCGACGCATTGCGCCGCCATGTGCGGGCCCTTTGTGCTGGCCCAAGCCGCCGCCATGGCGGATCGCACGGCCATTGGGGGTAGGTTGCAGCGGCTTTCGGGTGCGGCTTTGGCGCCGTATCATCTGGGCCGCGCGCTTGGTTACGGGGTGCTCGGCGCGCTGGCTGGCGGGGTGGTGGGCGCGGTCAGCCTGGGCACTGGGTGGCGGGTGGTGCTGGCGGGGATGCTCGCGCTCGCGGCGCTGCTGATGTTGGCGCAAGCCTCGGCCCGGATTGCGGCCTTGCTGCCGCGTCTCGCTGCACCGCGCTTGCCGCGTGAGTTGGAAGCACGGCTTGGTCCGCTCCTAGCAGCGCCAAGCGGCCTGCGCGGCGTGGCGCTTGGCTTGCTGCTCTCGGCGCTGCCTTGCGGCCTGCTGTACGGCGCCCTGGCCGGGGCGGCAGCGACAGGCAGCGCGCTGGGTGGTGCGCTGGCGATGGTGAGCTTCGTCGCCGGCACCGTGCCGGCGCTGATCGGTGTGGCCCTGCTTGGACGGTTCTTCGGCAAAAGCCATGGGCGCCTGATGCGCAGCGTGGCGGCGGGGTTGTTTTTGCTGAATGGCGTCGTGCTGGCGGTGATGGCCGTGCGGATGCTGGGATAACGCCCTATTCAATCGGCGCCGGCGGTTCGGCTGCCGCGCGCGGCAGGGGCGGCGGCGGCACCCAGGGCCGATTACCGCGCCAGGCGCGATCAGAAATTACCTGCGCGCCGGATGGCAAAAGCCAGATAGCATGCGCGCCATCGCGCCAGACAGAGAAACGATCAACCAAAATGCTCTGCCGGCAGCGCTGCCGGATGGGCTCGGCCGAGATGATCACCGCCACCGCGCCGCATTGCAGCATGATATTGCCGCGCCGCGCAAAAAAGGCGCTCGCACCCGCGTCAAACCGGCAGCCATCGGAGGTGCAACTCAGTTTGCCATCCGGGCTTGCGCCTTCAGCCGGCAGCGCCTTCGCCGCATCCCGCCCATAAAGCCTGAGCCAGGCATCGCGTGTCAGGTTGGATGCACCCTGTTGGCGTTGGATGAATAGCGTATCGGTCGTGAAAAACCCAACCAGCCGCGCATCCTGCGATATCAGGATATGGGGCGGTTGCACCAAAGCTGCACTGGCAAGGCCAAGCATCATAGGCAGCACGCCCAAGGCGCGCCACCAGCGCCGCCACAGGCACAGCCAGCAAAGCCCGAAGGCAAAGACCGCCAAGCCCCAGCCGGGGATCGGCATGGCGGCTTCCGTCGCACCAGGCCAGGCGGCGACAATGCGCGCCACCCATAAAACGCCTTCAACGCCAAGCCCCATGACCCAAAGCGGCGGCGCTTCCAGGCCAAGCGGCATCAGCAGGGCGGCCAACATCCCGGCGGGCATGATGATGAAGGACGTCAGCGGCACCGCCACCGCATTCGCCGCCACGCCATACCATTGCAGCCTGCCAAAATGCGCGAGGCCAAAGGGCGCTGTCGCCGCACCCGCCAGCACCGAGGTCATCATCAACCCCAACACACCAAAGCCGATGCGCCAGGCCAATCCCTTTTGGCCGCGCAGCCCGACAAGGCGCGGCTGCACGGCTTCCCACCCCGCAATCAGGGCCAGCACCGCCGCGAAGGACATTTGGAAGGAAGGGCCAAGCAGCGAAGCCGGATCGAAGATCATCACTGCCGCCGCAGCCCAAGCCAGGCCGCGCAGCGAAATCGCCTTCCGCCCCGCCAGAATGGCGAGCGTCACCAGACACGCCATGGCAAAGCTGCGCTGCATGGGCACCTGCGCGCCGGTCAGCAGCATATAAAAGCCACCGGCCAACAAGGCGCCGCACCCCGCCAGCAATTTGCCCGGCACCCTAAGCGCCAAGGGGCGATACAGCGCCGCCAAAAGGCGCGTCACCCAGAAGGAAACGCTCATCACAATCGCGATATGCAGGCCGGATACTGACAGCAGATGCGCAAGGCCCGAATCCCGCATGGCATTCAAATCAGCGGTGGTGATGGCGCTTTGGCTCCCCGTCAGCAGCGCTGCCGAAATCGCCCCGGCCGAGCCCGGCAAGGCCGCCATCACCCGCGCTTCCAGTTCGGTGCGTAGCCCGGCGAAGGGCGGGGCTTCGCCAGCGCCTGGCGTGACCTCTGCCGCGCCAATGGCAAAACCGACCCCGCCCTGGCCGCTGAAAAACGCCGCGCGTTGGAAATCCCAGGCGCCCGGATAGGCCGGCGCTGCCGGGGCGCGGATCAGCGCGCGGACGCTCAGCAAATCGCCAGGGGCTGGCCGCGCAGGGTCATCATTGCGGAGCCGAATGCGCAGGCTGCGTTCAAGCTTTGGTGCCTCTGGCCCGAATTGCGCCTGCCCGAGCGTCACCCTGAGCCCCTGTGGCAAGGCCTGCACATTTTGCACAATGCCCTGGATCACGAGCGCGCGCGGCGGAGGCGAGATCGGCGGCGGCGCCCGTTGCGCATGCCAAAGCGTGATGGCGAAACCAAAGCTGCCTGCCGCAACCAGCGCGCAAAGCCAGCCGCAAAAGGCCCATCGGCGTGCCACCAGCAACGCGGCAATGATCAAGGGTGGCGCCAGCCAGATCAGCCGCGCATCCGGTTCGCTCTGCAGACTGAAGTAAAATAGTATGCCCGCCCCCATGGCAACGGGCAGCCAAAGCGCCTGATGTTGGCGTTCGGTGGCGAAAGCCTCGGCGGCCCTGACCCGCCACAGGCCGGGCGATGCGGTCAGGCTTGGGCTTTGGGGCAGGGAAGGAGTCAAGACGGGCACAACCATAAGTTTATATGGGCCGCGTCCAACAACCAAACGGGAATTTCATCACGCCCCCGCCCTGGGGCCAGATTTCCCCCGCGCCGCTTGTGCTTTAAAGGCAGCGCATCAGGAGAATGATGACCACGCCATGACCGTTCGCACGCGCTTTGCCCCTTCCCCCACCGGCTATCTGCATATCGGCGGGGCCCGCACTGCCTTGTTCAATTGGCTCTTTGCGCGCCACCATGGCGGGGAATATCTGCTGCGTATTGAAGACACGGATCGCGAACGCTCCACCCGGGAAGCGGTGGATCAGATCCTGGACAGTCTTGAATGGCTCGGCCTTTCGCCGGATGAACCGCCGGTGTTTCAGGCAGCGCGGGAAGCGCGGCATCGTGAAATCGCCGAAGCGTTGCTGGCGATGGGCAAGGCCTATCGCTGCTGGGCGACGCCGGAAGAATTGGCCGAAATGCGCGAACGCGCCGCCGCCGAAGGCCGCCCGCCGCGTTATGACCGCCGCTGGCGGGACCGTGAGCCCGGGCCGGAACAGGCCGGCAAGCCCTTCGCCATCCGCATCAAGGCGCCGCTCGAAGGTGAGACCGTCGTCGCGGATTTGGTGCAGGGTGAGGTGCGCGTCGCCAATAGCGAATTGGACGATATGATCATTCTGCGGAGTGACGGCACGCCGACCTATCTGCATGCGGTTGTGGTGGATGATCACGATATGCGCATCACCCATGTGATCCGCGGCGATGACCATCTGACCAATACTTTCCGTCAATGCATGGTTTATGACGCCATGGGCTGGACGCGTCCGCATTTCGCCCATGTGCCGCTGATCCATGGCGCGGATGGCGCCAAGCTTTCCAAGCGGCATGGCGCGGTTTCCGTGCTCGATTTTCGTGAGCAAGGCTTCTTGCGTGAAGCTGTCTGCAATTATCTGCTGCGGCTTGGCTGGGGCCATGGCGATGAGGAGTTCATCCCGCGCGATAGGGCGGTGACTCTGTTCGATATCAAGGATGTCGGACGCGCGGCGGCACGGATGGATTATGCGAAGCTCACGCATTTGAACGGGCAGTATCTGCGCATGGCCGATGATGATGCGCTGACGCGGGAGGTGCTGGAACGGCTTGCGAAACGCACTTTCCTGTTCGGGCCGGATGGTGCGAAGCGCGTGCGGATGTTGATGCCCTTCCTGAAGGAACGGGCGAAGACGGTGGAAGAATTGACCGGCGCTGCGGCTTTTGCGGTGCAGGATGGCGCACCGATGATGGAAGCCAAGGCCGAGGCATTGCTGACGCCAGAAGCCAAGGCGCGCTTGACCGATCTCGCAGCGTTTTTGCAGACAGCACCTTGGGAAAAGCAGGATCTTGACCAGTGGCTACGCGATTATGCTGAGGTGAAGGGCATCAAGCTTGGCCAGGTGGCGCAGCCCTTGCGTGCGGCGCTGAGTGGCAGCACGACCAGCCCGCCCATTGATGCTGTGCTCTGGGCGCTGGGGCGGGAGGAGGCGACACTGCGCATCCTGGCCGCAGCGCGTTAGGGTTTGCTGATCAGTCGGCGCGGATATTGCCGCGCCTGATCACCTCTCCCCATTTGGCCATTTCCGCCTTGATGAAATCGCCGAATTCCGCGCGGCTATTGCCGCCGGGCACGGCGCCTTGGTCAAACAGTTGCTGGGAGATCTGCGGGTCTTTCAGCGCCCCTGCCAGCGCCGCATGCAGCCGCTGCAGAATGGGTTCCGGCACGCGGGCGGGTGCCACAAAGCCGTGCCAATTATTCGTATCAACACTCGGATAGCCAAGTTCAATCATGGTTGGCACATCAGGCAGCCATGGCAGGCGCTGCGCTGAACCAACCGCGAGCGCACGGATTGTCCCCGCACGGATTTGCGGCAGCAGAATTGGCAAATCCGCAAGCCCGACCTGAACCTCATTCTGGACAAGAGCGGTCGTGAGCGGTGCGCCGCCGCGATAGGGCACATGGGTCATTTCAATGCCGGTCGCGTTCTTCAGCAATTCGCCCGCCAAATGCGGCAGGCTACCGGAACCGGTGGAACCCTGGTTGATCTTGCCTGGCTGCGCGCGCGCTGCCGCAAGAAGTTCCTGTAACGTGCGATAGGGCGTTGCCGAGGATACAACAATCGGCTCCGGTACAAGCACGCCCAGCGTCAGCGGTGCCAGATCGCGCAACGGATCATATGGCGTGCCGCGATCAAGCAACGGAGAAATGGCAACGCCGCCAGCGCTGCCAAGGCCAATGGTATAGCCATCTGGCGCTGCTTTCGCTGCCACATCAACGCCGGTCACGCCACCCGCGCCAGGCCGATTATCAACAATGACGGGCTGACCAAGCGTTGCGGTCATTTTCGGCGCCACAAGACGCGCAACAATGTCGCTTGGGCCACCAGCCGTGAAGGGAACGATGATGCGGATGGGGCGGTTTGGGAATTGTTCCTGCGCAGACAACGGGGCGCAGTACAAAAGCGCACATAGCGCCGTCATCAAAAACCTTGTCATGATGGGGCATCCTCCCTTCCGGTTTCTTGTTTTTGTCGTGAGGACACCATCATCGCGAAGCTGCGGTTAAATCGCAAGACAATGCGGATGTCATTTTTTTGGCGGGAGCGCATGTGGCAAGGCCTGCCCTAGTGGAGCCTGAACGCATCCCGGTCTTGGTTGTTAATTGCGTTATCGCCATAAAGGGCGGTAGCGCAAAGGCTAGGTCATTGCCTTGCGCGGTTTACATGTGGATCAATTAAGCCGCGCCATGGCTTCCTTGACCGCCGCTTCGCGTTCCGCCTGTCTTCGGGCTGATGCGCTTCGTGCCTTTTGTACCAGCACTTCGCCAGCGCCCTTGGGTGAGCCCGCGTCAAAGGGTGGCTTTGGATCGTATTCGATGCCGAGTTGTATTGATTTTGCCAGATCCTCGCCAAAAGCCTCCGCAGCAAGTGTCAGCGCGAAATCAATGCCGGCGGTAACCCCGCCCCCCGTAATCACATTTCCGTCCTTTACCACGCGCTCTGCCACCGGAATGGCGCCAAAATGGGCCAGCATCTCAAGGCTCATCCAATGCGTCGCAGCGCGCTTGCCCTTCAAAAGGCCAGCCGCGCCCAAAACCAGGGCGCCGGTGCAAACGCTGGTGATATAGCGGGCACCCTTGGCCTGTTGACGCAGGAAATTCAGGGTTTCCGCATCATTGAGAAGGGGATTCATCCCGGCACCGCCGGGGACGCAAATAAGATCGAGCGGCGGACATTCGGCCATGGTGGTATCCGGCAGGATTCGCATGCCGCCATTGGCTTTCACAGCTTCCAGGGTTTTGGCGACCAGATGCACCTTGGCGTCCGGGAATTTCGTGAAAACCTCATATGGTCCGGTCAGATCCAGCTGGGTTATCTCGGGGAAAAGTAAAAGACCGATGTTGAATGCCATGGCACAATCCTCCGTGCTGCAGCAGAATGCTGGAAAGCTTGCGGTTTGGCAATTTTCTGTTGAACGCCGCGATTTCATGGCGCCGAAATGTCCCTGCGCGCCAAACGCAGCAGGTTTGGTGCGCCCTATTTTGCGACCTTTGGAAATGACTTGCGGTGACTGGCCTTGCTAAGCTCCCTGGACGGTGGGTAGCGTTGCTGTGCATGGTGCTTGACACGCGCTTTTTGTCCCCTCCGCAGCCTTTGGCTTTCTGGGCCATCCCTGGGGGGCCGCGAAGTAGCCTGAGGGCATCGGTTGGTTTTTGACGGATACACCGCAATGTCACATCCCTCTGGAGGAAACGAAAGCAGATGAACGCGATCAAGCAAATAATCACCTCGGGCAAAACGGCCATTGGAACAACGGCTGGGCCGAATATTGATGTGTCGGTGCTGGCGGATGCCGGCTTTGATTTCATCCTGTTCGACACGCAGCATTCCCCCTATGAGATCAAGCAGCTTGCCCCTTCCATCCAGGCAATGCGCGGCAAGAAGGCTGCCCCCTTGGTGCGCGTTGCTGCCAATCAGGCGGATCAGATTTGTTTTGCGCTTGATGCCGGCGCGCGTGGCATTATCGCGCCCATGATCAATACGCGCGCCGAGGCCGAGGCGATGGTGCGGTCCTGTCGCTATTATCCGCTCGGCAATCGCAGCAATGCGGGCGTTCGCGGGGAGTGGGGCGATTTTCCCAAATACCGCGATTATCTGGACACGGTGAACAAGGAATTGGTCATTGTGCCCATGATCGAAACCAGGCAGGCGCTTGAGAATCTGGATGCCATCGCTTCGGTGCCAGGCGTGGATGTTCTGCTGATTGGTCCTTCCGATCTTTCGATCGAATTGGATGTGCCGCTTGATTATGCCTGCGACACCTACCAGCGTGCGCTGGACAAGATTGCAGCAACGGCGGCCAAGCACGGCATTGCGGCCGGCATGTATTTCATCCCGCCGGGGATGGAGCCCAATTTCTTCATAGATAAGGGCTTCAAGTTCTTCACCATGCCCTGGGGGCCTTGGGCCGCCACCGGCATTCAGAACGCGATCGCCGGGATCAAGCGCTGAGCATTTTTTGCGTAACGCCTGATCTGTTTTGAAGGTCAGGCGTTATGCGATTTTCAGATCGCTCGCCAAATGGAACAGGCAATCGCCGCGCTTGGTGCGCGCCGGGATACGCTGGCACATGACAATCCCCGCGGCCTTGAAGGTGATTTCAACCGGCGGCAGCCACGGCGTTTCGGTGAAATGGATGCGCGCGGCGGGCGTGCCGACGGCGACCGTATCGCCAAGCGCCACCAATGGCTCAAACACGCCATTTTCAGGCGCGTAGACGTAATAATCCTGCCCGCGCACATCCAAAAACCGAGTGGGGGAGGGCGGTTCGACCCAGTCCGATTGCGGCAGAATGCCAAGATGCACGAGCACATTGCGCACGCCACGTTCGGCAATCGCAAGGCCTGCAGGATTGACCGTGCCTGAGCCGCCCAATTCGCTGCCAAGCGCGATCTTGCCGCGCCGTTCAGCGCCGCTGCCAAGCGTTTGATTGCCGCCCTGGCCTTGCGCGCCGCCCTGGATATAGGTGAAGGGCGCACCAAAGGCGCGGAGTGCCGCCAATTGTTTTTGAAACAGCGCGGGATCATTGGATTGTGTCGCCAAGGCGCAGGGCACGTAATTCAGTGATGATCCACCCGAATGCAAATCCATCACAAAATCCGCAAGCGGGATCAATTCGCTGTCAATGTAATGCGCGATCTGCCGTGTCACCGTGCCATCCGGATCACCTGGGAAAATCCGGTTCAGGTTCAGATCATCAATCGGCGAAACGCGCCGCCCGACGAGCGCCGCCGGATAATTCGCCATAGTGAGCAGGATAACGCGCCCCTTGATGCGCGCGGGATCAAGCGACTTGGCCAGATTGGTCAGCGCCACCTGTCCTTCATATTCATCGCCATGATTGCCGGAGGTGAAAAGCGCGGTTGGCCCTTCCCCATTCTTCACAACCACAATCGGGATGGGCAGAAAGCCATAGGCGCTTTCATGCGTTGAATGGAACAGACGGATGAAACCTGTCTGCTTGCCGTCCTTGTTGAAATCAACTTCGGAAACAAGGCGTGATTTGCGCGGCGCGTCAGCCATGGCGTTTTCCCTATTCAGGATTGAGTCATCAAATGGCAGGCCACCTGGTGCCCGGCCTGGGTTTGCGTGAGCGGCGGCGCCACTTCCTTGCAGATGGGCATCACATGCGGGCAGCGCGTGTGGAAGCGGCAGCCGGAAGGCGGGTTGAGCGCGCTTGGAATATCACCGGCAATATTCTCTCGCTTGCCGCGCGACCGGCGCGATGGATGCGGCGCCGGCACGGCGGCAATCAGGGCGCGCGTATAGGGGTGCTGCGGATCATTATAGATCACGCGCTTTTCTGCGATTTCCACGATCTTGCCGAGATACATCACCGCAACGCGATCCGAGATATGCCGCACCACCGATAGATCATGCGCGATGAAGAGATAGGTCAGCCCCATATCGCGCTGCAAATCCTGAAGCAGATTGACGATCTGCGCCTGGACCGAGACATCAAGCGCGGACACCGCCTCATCGCACACAACAAAGCGCGGCTTCAGGATGAGTGCGCGCGCAATGCCGATCCGCTGGCGCTGGCCGCCGGAGAATTCATGCGGAAAGCGATCCAGCGCGCGGCGCGGCAGGCCAACGCGATCAAGCATTTCCGTGACCTGTTGGCGCGTTTCAGTGCCATGCTTCGCGCCATGGATCAGCAGTGGCTCGGCGATGATATCCTCAACCGCCATGCGTGGATTGAGCGCGCCGTAAGGGTCCTGGAAAATGATTTGCATGGACCGGCGAAACTCACGCATCGCCGCGCGACCCAAGCCCGTGATTTCCTGACCCTGAAATCGAATGCTTCCTGCGGTTGGGTCCAGCAGGCGGATCAAAAGCCGCCCAAGGGTTGATTTACCGCAGCCGGATTCACCAACCAGGCCCAGGGTTTCACCGGGCATGATGCTGAGAGCGACATCATCCACCGCGCGCAGCTTGCTGCTTCTGCCACGCAAAAACAGGCCACCGCCACCGACATCAAAATGCTTGGCGAGATTCTCGGCGCTGATCAGGGCTTCGGTCATGGCGCGGCCAATTCCTTGGCGCGGAGACAGGCCGCCCAATGATCCGCTTCCTCCAGGATCAGCGGTGGCAGACTCTCACTGCAAGCGGGCTGGGCATGCCGGCAGCGCACACTATAACGGCAACCAGGCGGGCGGCGCGCAGGATCGGGCAGGGTGCCGGGAATGGCAATCAGCCGCGCGCGATCTTCGGTGATGGAGGGCACGCATTCCAGCAGGCCGCGCGTATAGGGATGCACCGGGTGGTCGAAGATGCGCGTGACGGGTGCTTCTTCAATCACGCGCCCGGCATACATCACCAGCACGCGATCAGCGGTTTCCGCAATCACGCCCATATTATGCGTAATGATCATGATCGCCATGCGGAACTCATCGCGCAAATCCATGAGCAGATCGAGGATTTGTGCCTGGATGGTCACATCCAGCGCCGTGGTGGGTTCATCGGCGATCAGCAGCTTTGGGTTGCAGGCAAGTGCGATGGCGATCATCACGCGCTGGCGCTGCCCGCCAGACATCTGGTGCGGATAATCATCCAGGCGCCGGGCAGCAGAGGGAATCCCCACCTTGTCCAACATATCAATCGCGCGTTTGCGCAAAGCGGCGGCGGGCAGGGTTTCATGCGCGCGGATGGTTTCCATGATCTGATCGCCGATGGAAAACACCGGGTTCAGCGATGTCATGGGTTCCTGGAAAATCATCGCAATGCCCGGGCCACGAATGCGCTGCATTTCTCGCGCCGAAAGCCTCGTCAGCTCCTGTCCCTGGAATTTCACGCTACCGGCGGCGATGCGCGCTGGTGGGCGTGGCAGCAGGCCCATGATGGTGAGTGCCGTAACACTTTTGCCGCTGCCGCTTTCGCCGACAATGCCCAGGATCTCACCTTCCTTGAGCGAGAAGGATACATCCTCAATAGCGGTGATTTCGCCGCGCCCGGTCATGAAGGCCGTGGTCAGCCCCTGCACATCAAGCAAAGTCACTGTTGAATCCTGAGCCGGGGGTCGAGAACATCGCGCAGGCCATCCCCAAGGAAATTCAAGCCCATCACGGTGATCATCAGCGCAATGCCGGGGATGGTAATGATCCAGGGGGCCTCACGCATGAAATCGCGCCCTTCGGCCATGATATTGCCCCAGGTTGGCGTGGGCGGCACGGCACCAACGCCAAGGAAGGAAAGCGTTGCTTCCGACAGCACCGCGAAGGCGAAAAGAAAGGAAAGCTGCACAATCACCGGCGCCATGGCATTGGGCAGGATATGGCGCGTCAGGATACGCCAGTGGCCCGCGCCAGCGGCAACGGCCGCTTGGACGAATTCCATCTCTCGCAGTACAATCACAGAAGAACGCACAATGCGCGCCGTGCGCGGAATATAGACAATCCCCAAAGCCAGAATGACATTGAAGGTGGAAGGCCCCAGCACTGATGTGACCGCGATGGCGAGCAGAATGGCCGGGAAAGCCATCAGCGCATCATTGATGCGCATGAGCAGATTATCAATGCGCCGGAAATAGCCTGCGGCGGCGCCGATCAAAATACCGAACACCGCATTCAGCGCCACCACAGACGCACCAATCAGCATGGAAAGCTGTGCGCCCCAGACCACGCGCGACCACAGGCTACGGCCAAAACTATCCGTGCCAAAGACCCAACCCTCACCTGGCGGCTTGAATTTGTTGCGCATGGAAAGGCGATTTGGATCAACATCGGTAATCCAAGGCGCCAGAATGGCAGTAATGGCAATGATCAGAAACAGCACCAGCCCGGTCATGAACAAACGATGCCGCAGCAGGCGCTTGATGGTGGCCCGCGCCGGGTGCTCACGCTTCAGCGCAATGCCTTCGGCGTCTATCATTGTGGCGTCACTCATAGCGCACCCTGGGATCAATCAGGGCGTAGAGGACATCAACCAGGATATTCACCAAGACCAGAAAAGTCGTCACCAGCAAAAGCCCGCCTTGCACCATGGGGTAATCGCGGCTTAGCACCGCTTGCGTCAGCAATTGCCCCATGCCGGGGAGGGAGAATAGCGCTTCCGTCACCACCGCACCCGACAGTAAAAGGGAGATGATGATCCCAACCACCGTCACAATCGGGATCAGCGCATTGGCCAAGGCGTGTTTCAGGATCACCTGGCGTTCCGGCAGACCCTTGGCGCGCGCGGTGCGTACATAATCCTGTCGCAACACTTCCAACATGCCGGACCGCGTGATGCGCGCGAGCAAGCCGGCTTGCAGCAAGGCGAGCGATATGGCCGGCATGGTGGTGCTGCGCAGCCAGCCGATCGGGTCTTGCGAGAAAGGCACATAACCGCCGCTGGGCAGCCACCCAAGCTGTACGGCGAAGAAAATGATCATGAGCAGGCCAAGAAAGAAACCTGGGATGGAAATGCCAAGCATGGCAATCATCATCGCCAGCTGATCCACCCAGGTATTCTGGCGTAGTGCGGCGATGATGCCGCTCGCGACCCCAATCAGCAGCGTCAGCACCAAGGCATAAAGCGAAAGCCCGATGGTCACGGGCAAGCGTTCCATGGTGGCGGCCAGCACACCCTTGCCGAGCAGCAGCGATTTGCCAAAATCACCTTGCAGCAATCCCTGATAGTAATGCAGCAATTGCAGCAGCAAGGGCTCATCCAGGCCAAGATCGCGAAGCAGTTGTTCAATCTGCGCTGGGGTGGCGGATGGCCCGGCGATGGATGCTGCCGGGTCACCAGGGATCAGACGCATCAGCCCGAAGCTAATCAGACTGACAATGAACAATACCGGAATGGCGCTGAGCAGCCGGCGGAGCGCGACCAGAATCAAGGTAAATCGCGCTCCCTAAGCATGAAGCTCAACGCTCAATCCACACATTGGAAAAGCGCGGAATACGGAAGGGTGCGAAGCCTTTCACATTGGCGCGCGATGCCTGAACCTTGGTGAGAGAGCCGAAGGGATAGGCATAGGCACGTTCCAGCACCAGGCGCTGCATGCGGGCAAAGGCTTCCTGCCGTGCTGCCGGGTCGCGCAGGATGTTCATGTCATTCCAGGCGGCCAGCACTTCCGGATCGTCCTTGTCGTCCCGCGGGCGATAGGCCGCATTCGGCGAAACGAGGAACTGCATGGTGGCAAGTGCGCCAAGCGCGGGCTGCGTGCCCCAGCCGGAATGGAAGAAGTGCCATTCAGTGGAATTCAGCCGCTGGGACATTTGCACCGATGTCGGCCAATCCACCACACGAAGCGACGCGTTGATGCCAATTGCCTTCAGCTGCTGTTCCATGACAAGCGCCGCGTTATACATCGGCGTCAGGTCCCGGTTGGTCAGGATGATGATCGGTTCGTTGCGATAGCCTGATTCTCGCAGCAAGGCGCGGGCTCGCTGCTGATTGTTGATATTGTAGGTTTCCTTGCCAGCATCCGTAAAACTTGGCTGGTTCGGGTATTGGAAACCTACATTTAGCCGATAGTTATTGTCGGAAGCGGCATCCATGATGTCTTCCATACCAAGCGCCGCTTGCACGGCGCGCCGGAAGGTCAGGTTATCAGTCGGCGCCAGCGAAGTATTGGGCAGCGCGATTTGGATCCACCAATTCTGCAAGGGCAGGATGGTGATTGCGGGGTTGCGGCGTAGCGCTTCCACCGAACGTGTCGGTACATCTTCCACCACATGCAGTGCGCCGGTTTCCAAGCCCGCCACGCGGGCGCTGGCTTCGGTCACGATGCGGAAGGTCACGGTATCCAGGCAGGCGACGCGATAGCCACCAAAGCCCATGCGCTGTTCATAAGCGGTATTGGGCTTATAGGCATCAAAACGGCCAAGCCTGGCATGGCTGCCGGGGACGAATTCCAACAGGCGGAAAGGCCCGGTGCCGACAGGGCGCAGTTGCTGGCGTTCATCATCCTTGTGTTCTGATGGGATGATGACAATGGGGACCGAGAAGGAAGACAGCGCCTCAACAAAGGTCGGCTGCACCTGCTTCATGCGGATGATGAAGGTATGCGCATCCGGCGTTTCCCAGCCCGCGACATTATCCAGCGTGCTGCGCTGCAAGCCAATCCGATTATAGCGATCAAAGGAAGCGGCGACATCGGCGGATGTCAGCGCCTTGCCATTATGGAAGGTAATGCCCTGGCGGAGCTTGAAAGTATAGCTCAGGCCATCCGGGGCTTCCTGCATGGATTCCGCCAATTCCGGGATCGGCCGATTACTGTCATCGCGCGTGATCAGCGTCTCGTAGATATTCATCGCGATATTGCGCGTAGAAATCGTGCTGGACGTCATCTGATCCAGCGAATTGACATTGGCTTCCTGGCCAAACACCAGGTCTCCGCCGCGCGTAGGGCAGGTGAAAGGGGCGGCCAGCAGCGGCGCCGCTGACAAGGCCATGGCAGCAGCAACAAGGCCCGTGCTGAGACTGAGGCGTTTCATCCATGCTCTCCCGTTATTTGTGGTGAGGTAGCTTCATGCGCGCTTGGGGCGGCGTCAACCATTATCGGTGAGCCCGGCGAAGCGGCGCACAACATTTTCCGTGAGGCGACTGATCGGCCCTTCAAAGCCCTGGCGCCAGAGGCTGCCGCAATAGGTGATGGAACCAACCGCGAACACGGCACCGCCGCCGGGCATTTCAAAATAGATGATCTCACCACGCTTCAAAGCCTGCGCCTTTTCGCCATTCACGGTATTGACGTGGGAGAGCAGTTCTTCCGGCACCGCGACAAAGGAAGCGGGCGGGTCTTCGGAAACGGCCAGGATCGCCGTGCCATCGGGCGTGCCAAGGGCAGGGTCCGCGCGGTCCAATTCAAAGCCGGCTGCCCCGCCGCCGGAAAGCCCGTAATCGCCGATGGTCTCGCCTTCCACGCCCTCAAACATCCAGGCATGGCGTGGGTCGCGCGCCGGCGGCAGCAGGCGATAATAGGTGCCTTCAAACAAGCCCTGACCGGAAAAGCCCACACCCGCCAATTGCTGTGGTGGCCGGCGATTGCGCCGCCATAGCCCGCCATAGGCGCCATCGGTCTGGTGGTAATACTCGCCGGGCTCGGCGGCCCAGGCGCGAATGCCGCCCTCGGCGCGGCGCAATTCAAAGACGCCCGGCATATCGGCAGGCTGGGCGATGCGCCAATAAAAGCCATTGCCGCCGAGATACATCATGCGCCCACCGCTCCGCGTGTAAGCATATAGCGCATCAAGCGTTTGCGGCGTGTGATATTCCGGGTGCGATCCCGTCATCACCACCTTGTAATTCGCCAGCAGCGCCGCGCCTTCGGCATGCAAATCATGATCGGTGATCACGTCAAACTGCAAGCCGCGCGCTTCCAGCCAGGCCAGGATATGCGTATCGGCCGGGTAGTGGCGCAGCCCCGATCCCTTTGCGTCATTGAAGGTGAGGAACCCCGGCCGCATGGTCATGATTGGGCGCAGCCGCGATGAAAAGGCGATGCCGCTATTATCCGGATGGCGGTTATAGGTGGAGCGTCCATAGATCGGGAAATCATCCGGATTATGCGGATAAGCGCCCCAAGCCGCGACGCGCGCGCGATAGGCTGCATCCGCATTGCCGCGCGAATGATTGGCATAGGCCTGATAGGTGAAGGTGGATGCGAGGAAAGCAATCGGCGCTGTCGCCGTGCCGCGCGGGGGCAGCACATAAAACGGTATGTGATCCTCACCTTCGGCGCAGGAGATATGAAAGGCATAGGCGCCGGAACGCAAATCCGCAGGCACCGTGAAGCTGAAATCATCTGCCCAGCCGCAATCGCTCAAATCATCGGCGTGGAAATGGATGGCGGCGTAATCGGCCGGTGCGTGGCGCCAGCACATCTCCGCACCCGACCAACGCGCACCCACCACGGCGCGGGTTGGCAGATTCACCAGATCGCCATGGCAGGCTTGCGGGCCGATATCCTCCACGCGTTGCGTCGCAATGCCGCGCGCAAAATCCCAACCCGCCAGAAGCCCCGGCATCACAGCGGCAAGCGGCTGATCCGGGCGTGGCCATTCGGTGAAAAACCCGGCCCGGATGGCAGGGTCTTCGATCTTGCCGGTCAGATGTGCGGCGGGCGCGGCAGCGCCTTCGGCGGCAATCATCACCACGCCCGCGCCATCGGGCAGCGTCATGCCGGCCGCAAAGATTTCCCGCGTGCTGGCGGGGCTGGCATCTTCAATAGATTGCGCGCCGAGCAGGATGCGCCCACTGGCGGGATCGGCACTGAGCCACAGCCGATGCCAGCGGCGCAGCGCCAAGGGCGCGCCCAGGCCAAGCTGCCGCTCACCGCCCGGCCAAGTGACCCGCGCTATCGGCCCATGCGGCCCGACCGCTAGCGTCACGCTTTGCCCGGCCTGTTCTTCGCTGATCACGGCGGCTTCGGCGTTGGGCTGCGCCTGGAACCAGACCAGCGCGGTCCAGGTGGTGGGTCCCGCCGCGCGCTTGGGCGCCTTTGGAATCAGCGCATAGGACCCAAGCCGGATCGGCTGATGGCGGCCCTGAAATTCGGCATCGAAGCGCGCCGAAAGGTCCTCAAACCGCAGCCCCGGTCCGGCCGGGTTCGGGTCGCCAGAAATCACGCGCCGCAGCCTGGCCCGGCAGCGCCCGCCGCTCGGCATGCTGACCTTCACCGCTAGGCTTTCGCCAGGGCGTGCGGAAAAACGGTCCAGATAGCCGGTGATGGGCAATTCGGCGGGCTTGGCTTCGGCCATGGTGGTTTCCTTCCCCTTTCCCCCGATGCTCCGCGCCCCGCCTGCCGCCGTCAACACCCGCCCCAATGGTCAGGCATGCCCGATTTGTGCAAGGCTTGTCGCAGGGAACGGTTCAAGAGGGTCCAAATGGCCGCGATCATCGAAAAACTGAGCGATAGCCGGGCAGAGGCGCGCGAATGGGAACTCCGCTGCGATATGGCGGCGGTGTTTCGTATTGGCGCGAGGCTCGGCTGGAATGAGCATATCGGCAACCATAACAGCCTGATGCTGCCCGATGAGGCTGAGCCGCGCTTCCTGATCAACCCGCGCGGCTATTTGTTCCAGGAATTGAAAGCATCCGATTTGATTGTGTGTGATCTGGAAGGGCGCGTGCTGCGTGGTAGTGGTGAACTGCGCAAGGTTGCCTTTCATATCCATACGCGCATCCATCTGGCCAATCCGGCGGCGACCTGCGTCATTCATGTCCATCCCCGGCATTTGACCGCGCTTTCGATGGTGCAGGGCGCGGAATTCGCGTTATCGCATCACAACAACCTGCTGCTGAATGATCGCACGGTTTATGATGACGAAGGCGATCAGCCGGTGCATAGCAATGAGGAAGGGGACCGCATTGCGCGGCTGATGGGCGATAAGACCATCATGCTGATGCGCGGCCATGGCGTGACCGTGGTGGGACCAACCGTGCATGACGCTTTTGATGAATGCTACATGGCGGAACGCACCTGCATGTATCAGCTGACGGCGATGCAAACCGGGCGGCCCTTGCATAAGCTGCCGGATAACCTCCGACGTAACCATACGGGGCCATGGGGTGAAAAGCTTGATGCGCGGCTGCATCTGAATGCCTGGCGCCGCTTATTGGACCGGGAAGAACCTGATTACGCGCGCTGAACCAGAAGAAAGAACGGGAGCAAACCATGATTCAACGTCGCAGCCTTCTTGCCACGCCACTTGCCCTTGGCCTCGCCAGTCCTGCCATTGCGCAAGCGCCCTGGCCCAATCGACCGGTGCGCGTGATTGTCGGCTTTCCACCGGGCGGGTCGCTGGATGTCATGACGCGGCTTGCCTGCGAAGTCTTGTCCCGCCGCTTCGGGCAGAATTTCATTGTGGAGACGCGTTCAGGCGCGTCGGGCAATATCGGCACGGAAGCCATCGCGCGCGCCACGCCGGATGGCTACACCATCGGCACGATCAGCATGCACAACAGCGTGATCAACCCGATGCTGTTCAAAACCTTGCCCTATGATCCGGAGCGCGATTTCGCCTGGATCAGCGCCATGTGGGATTTGCCCAATGTGGTCGCGGTGCCGGCGCAGCATGTGCCCGCGCAAACCCTGCAGGAATTCATCACCTGGGCGAAGGCGCGGCGGGGCGGCATCAGCTACGGGTCGTCAGGTGTTGGCACCACCATTCATCTTTCTGGCGCCTATCTGCTTGGGCGCGCCGGGATTGAAGCCACGCATGTTGCTTTCCGCGGAGCGGCGCAGACCATTCCGGCGATGCTTTCGGGTGATATCCAGCTCGCGGTGGATAATCTTGCCAGCTATGTCGGCGTTATTCAGGAAGGGCGCATTCGTCCGCTGGCTGTTACCTTGCCGGAACGCTGGCCCGCCATGCCCAATGTGCCGACCATGGCGGAAGCGGGGATGGATAATTTCAATGTCAGCCCCTGGCATATGTGGGGCGGCCCTCGCGCCATGCCGCGCGAGATTGTGGACAGGATATCTTCTGAAATCCGCGCGGCTTTTGCCGATCCGGAATTGCAGCAACGCGCCATCAGCATGGGTGCGCGGCTGACAGGTTCAACGCCGGAAGAACTGGCCGCGCGGCTGAAGCGCGAACAGCCGATCTGGGCTGAGATGGTCAGAATTTCCGGCGCGCAGCCTGAATAGGGCGGGGCCTGATCAGCCCAAAACGGCGTGACCCTTAGGTGCGGGTCACGCGCCTAACCTCACGCCAGCCCCAAGGCCCAAAGCAGCACGCCCTTTTGTGCATGAAGGCGGTTTTCCGCCTCATCAAACACCACGCTTTGCGAGCCATCCATCACCTCATCGGTGATTTCCTCACCGCGATGCGCGGGCAGGCAATGCATGACAATCGCATCCGGCGCGGCGTGCTTCAGTAAAGCCGCGTTCAATTGATAGGGCGCCAAAAGATTATGTCGGCTTTCCGCGCGCCCATCGCGTTCATCAGACATGGAAACCCAGGTATCCGTCACCACGCAGCGCGCATCACGCACAGCGGCAATGGGATCATGGGTCAGTTCCACCTTGGCACCCTGCGCGCGCGCCCATGCAATCAGCTCGGCAGGTGGGGCCAATTCCGGCGGCGTTGCCAACCTCAGCGTGAAGCCAAAGCGCGCTGCCGCCTGGATGAAGGATTGCGCGACATTATTGCCATCACCCGTCCAGGCCAGGACTTGCCCGGCGATGGGGCCGCGATGCTCTTCGAAGGTCATGACATCGGCCATCAATTGGCAGGGATGCGATACATCCGTGAGCCCATTGATCACCGGCACCGTAGCATGTGCGGCCAATTCGCGGATCTTCTGCACATTATCTGTGCGCAGCATGATGGCATCCACATAGCGCGACAGCACTTTCGCGGTATCGGCCGGTGTCTCACCACGTCCTAACTGCATGTCCTTCGATGAGAGCACCACAACATCGCCGCCCAATTGGCGGATGCCGACTTCAAAGGAAACGCGCGTACGGGTCGAAGGTTTTTCGAAAATCAGGGCAATGGATTTGCCAGCCAAGGGCTTGCCGGCAAGCTCGCCCCGCTTGGCGCGGCTGGCCACATCCAGCATCCGGCGCAGCACCGCCGGTTCAAGATCCATCAATTCCAAAAAGTGGCGGGGCGGCGCATCGCCGCCCCTGACCGATTTCAACATGGCACTCATTGCGCCGCGGCTTGGGTACCGGCTGGCGTCAGGCGCTGGCAGGCGCGATCGAGCAGCGCCACCGCCTCATCCGCATCCGCTTCCGTGATGATCAAGGGCGGCGCCAGGCGGAGGACATTCATGCCTGCGGCGACCGTCAGCAAGCCTTCGGCCACGGCGGCATTTTGCATTTCGCCATTATTCACCTCGGGCCGCAGCTTGAGGCCGAGCAGCAGGCCAGCGCCGCGCACATCCTCGATCACTGTCGGGTGCTTGGCGGCGAGGGCGAGCAGGCCACGCCACAAATGCCGCGCGACCTGATCCACACGCTCCAGGAAGCCGGGGGCGGAGACCACATCCATCACCGCATTGCCGGCAGCGCAAGCAAGCGGCCCGCCGCCATAGGTGGAGCCATGCGTGCCGGGCTTCAAATGCTTCGCCACATGTTCCTTGGCGAAAATGCCGCCCAGCGGGAAACCGCCACCGATACCCTTGGCGGAGGACATCACAT
Organism: Roseomonas sp.; assembly: GCA_020249465.1. GTDB lineage: Bacteria > Pseudomonadota > Alphaproteobacteria > Acetobacterales > Acetobacteraceae > Neoroseomonas. Next base: position 42,268 of record JADCFP010000046.1, read on the forward strand.
CAGGTTCGATCCCGGCCCATTGATGGGCCCACATCTTGCCCGAACGGCCCATGCCGGTTTGCACTTCATCCAGCGCCAGCAGCAACCCGTATTCATCACACATGGCGCGCAATTCGCGGAGAAACCGCAGCGGCGCGGGGCGCACACCGCCTTCACCCTGCACGGGTTCAATCAATACGCCGGCAGTGTTGGGGCCAATCGCGTCACGCACCGCATTCATATTGTCGAAGGGCACATGGTCGAAGCCTTCAACGGGCGGGCCGAAACCGGCCAAATACTTTTCATTACCCGTGGCGGCCAAAGCGGCCATGGTGCGGCCATGGAAGGCGCCATCAAAGCAAATCAGCCGGTAGCGTTCCGGATGGCCATTTTCCGCATGGTATTTGCGGACAGCCTTGATCATGCCTTCATTGGCTTCCGCACCGGAATTGCAGAAAAACACACTATCGGCGAAGGAGCTCTCCACATGCCGCCGCGCCAGCGTTTCTGCCTGCGGAATGCGATACAGGTTGGAGGCATGAATGATCTTGCCCGCCTGTTCCGCAATCACCCGCGTCAGGTGCTGATGGCCGTGACCCAAAGATGAAGTCGCGATGCCCGCGCCGAAATCCAGGAAACGTCGGCCATCCTCCGTCCAAAGTCGCGCGCCTTCGCCCCGCTCAAAAGCAAGGTCGGCACGGTTATAGGTCGGCATCAGGGCGGGAATCACGTTTCCAGTCTCCGCAAGCAACCGGCCCGGGTGCAGGCGACCATCGCCCCACCAAGGACCGGAAAGCGGAAATCTGCCGGAAAAGCGCGCAAGATGAAAGGGGCGGGCTGATTTATTCGCCAATATTCATCAAGGCGCCTCGAACCCGTGCGGCCTGGAATTGCGCCATGAAAAGCCAAGCCGCCAGCCCAAGCCAGATCAGATCAAGCCCGAAAGCATAGGCCAAGTGGTCCCAGGCAAAGCGCCCTTGCAGCAAGGCAGCGCGCATGCCTTCAAACACATGGGTTGCGGGAATGGCGAGGGAGATCGGCTGCAACCAGGCGGGCAGGACTGACACCGGATAGAACACCGCCGAAAAGGGCGCCAGGCCGAACAACACACCCCAGGCCAGCGCTTCGGCCCCCGCGCCATGGCGGAGAATGAGCGCGGTCACCCCAAGCGCCACCGCCCAGCCCATGGCCATGAGGGCAGCGAAATAAAGCACCAAGCCTGGCCCCAGGGTCCAAATGCCAAAACCATAAAGCAGGAAGGCAAGAAGGATCGCCGGGCCGACGCCAATCGCCGTGCGCAGCATGCTCATGGCGACCAGCCCCGCCACCAATTCATGCGGGCGCAAGGGGGCGACGAAGATATGGCCCAGATTGCGCGACCAGATTTCCTCCAGGAAGGAAATGGCGAAGCCCATTTGGCTCCGCAGCGTCACCTCCCACAGCAGCACGCCGCCCAGCAGCACGCCGGCGGTGACACTCGCTGTATTGTTCTGCACGCCGGCAAGCCAGGCGGTCACAAAACCCCAGACCAGCATTTGCAGAACGGGCCAATACATCAGTTCCAGAACGCGCGGCCAGGAACGCCGATACAGCGCCAAATGCCGATACATCAGCCCCCAGATGCGCCGACCTGCTCCAATCATGCTGCGCGCCCCTGGCCGCGCGCGATATCCAGAAATACCTGTTCCAGATCATCGCGGCCATAGCGTGCGATCAGATCGGCGGGGCTGCCTTGGTCCACAATCCGCCCGCCCTTCAGCATCAGCACGTGATCCGCCAAGCGTTCAACCTCAGCCATGTTGTGGCTCGCGAGCAGAATGGCAGCACCGGATTCCGCGCGATAGGCTTCCAACAGGCTGCGGACCCAATCGCCCGTATCGGGGTCCAGGCTGGCGGTGGGTTCGTCCAGCAGCAGCAATTCCGGGCGATTGATCAGCGATTTCGCAATCGCGACACGGGTTTTCTGCCCGGCCGAAAGCTGCCCGGCGGGCCGATCCAGAAAGCCAGACAATTGCAGGCGTTCGGCCAATTCGGCGATGCGTTCTGCCGGCTTCGGCACGTTATAGAGATGCGCATAAACGGTCAGGTTTTCCCGAACGGTCAGCCGATGCGGCAGCGCGACATAGGGCGAGGAAAAATTCATCCGCGCCAGGGCAGCAAAGCGATCCCGCGCCATGTCATGGCCCAGCACCACAACGCGCCCGCCACTGGGCACTAAAAGACCAAGCAGCATGGCAATGGTGGTGGATTTGCCAGCACCATTGCCGCCCAGCAGCGCCCAGGTGCTGCCGGCTGGCTGCGTAAAGTTCAACCCCTCAACGGCGGGTGGATCGCTGGCCTTGTAGGTTTTCGTCAGACCCTCGGCCTGGATCGCTGGAATGCGCATGGGGGGCATATCGGCCCAAATCGGCGTTTCGCCAAGTCAGCCGCAATCAGGCCGCCGGGCGTTGGGTTTCAATCAACCGGCCCTGGAAAAGGCGGATGCCCGCTTCCCAACCCCAGGCGATGGCGGCGGGCCGATCCGCCCCGGCCAGCACAATCTGTTCGGCATTCAGCGAGAGTTTTTTGCAGAGCTCAGCCGTTGCGGGGCTGTCAGCCGCCGGGAAATCCTCGGACCATTTAAGGCGCAGGTAATCAAAGCCGGCGCGCTGGTTGGACAGTATGGTGGCCGCGAAGGGGGATGCGGCTTCCAACATCAGCCGATAGCCACGCGCCTGCACAAAATTGCGTGCGAGCAGGAAAAGATCGGGATCGGCCAGCACATCTTCCGAATCAAGCCCAACGATCAGCCTGGGGCGCTGGCTTTGCGGCATAATTGAATCGAGGCGCAGGAATTCTGCCGAGAAAAGACTCTCCACCCGAAGCGGCAGCGCAAGCTGGCGCATGTTGCGCAATTCTTCCGGTCGCGCAATGTCGCTCAATTGCCGACGGTCAATGGATTTCATGAGCCTTTTTGCGAAAGCGGGGGTCAGCGAAATATCGCTGCCTGGCAGCAGCCTTGCGCAGATTTCCGCAAGATCCGTGCGGCGATCTTCCCAGAACAGCTTGGTGTTCTGCCCGCCCGGTTCCAGCCAGCAGATTTTTTGGCGGCGGAAGAAAATACTAAGGTCAGCCGTCATCAGCCCACGTTCGGCTGAAGCAAGCGCAGCCGGATCCACAAGTCTGCTCTCCGGCTCCTCAAGCGCCATGGCCCGCATGGCCGCCACCATGCCAAGGCTGTCTTCAACCGCGGCCATTACCGCCGCCGCCTGCTGCGGCAGCCGGAGCATATACACCGCCTGCGTCGCTTCTTCAGCTTCCAACATGGAAAACAGAATTCTACGCTGATGTTCCAGCGCATCGCTTGCATTGGGCAGGCCGATCGCGACCAGATCACCGCCCGGCAATTTGAAGCCCCTGACGCGGGCCGTGCTATTCATCGGCTCCCAGGCTTCACGCAGCAATTCTGCCCTGGTGCCAAAGCGCCGGGCGCGCGGCAGGGCTGAAAATCGCAGCATGAGCACCAGCCGTTCCTCGCCAAGCGCCACGGCATCGCGAATGGCGTTGGACAGAGCCACGGCACCAAGCGCTTCAGCCGGCAAGGCGGTGGCTTTTTGCGCGGCGGAAGTCATGCCGATACCTCCGGCAGGACGGCGTCCAGCAACAGCGGCTTATGGCAGCCAAGCCGCCCCGAAGGTGAGGTGGCAAGCCCGCGCGCGCGACATTCCGAACGCAGGCAGCGCGCGGCTTCACTGCAGTAATCCATGCGTCCGGCGGCGATGACATCTTCAATCCAGGGGCCGCCATAAAGACTAATGCCCTGGCTGAGGCCCCAGGAAAGCGCGATTTCGCCATTGCAGCCATCAAGAATAAGCCGCGTGTGATCAAGACGACGCAAGGTCTTCAGGATATGCGTTTCTTCGAGCGCCGGTGACCACTCCAGAATAAGCCAATCTGCCGGCAGCGCCTCTGCGTCAATCAGGCCAAGCGCTGTAGCCGAAAGCCCCGATATGGCGATGCCCCAGGCATCCTGCTTGAGCGCGTCCCGACGCTGCGCAAGATTGCTGATGGATGCGGCATCATGCAGGGAAAGCGTGGCGTAGAGGGCCGGCGCCGCGGCTGGCAGAGCGTGCTCATCTGCTTCAGCCGATGTTGCGGGCAGCAGTTCCGGGGGCAGATCAATCAGCAGGGGAGCAATCGGCCCGCCACCCAGCAGCGATTTGCGCGTGCCTTCATCGCCCAGCGCCTCAAGTACGCGCTTTTGCAGCGTGGCCTCCACATGGCGAACCAAGGCCCGGTCTTCAGCAAGGCTGCCCAGATTTTGCCGAAAGGCGGTCCGGTCCAAGGCAAGGCGCTGAAAGACCAAGCGGGGCAGCGCCGCCCCGGTGATCCCGACAATGCTCTGCCGGCGATAGGCTTGCGCCAAATCCAGCCGGTCAAGACGCGGTTCAAGGCCCAACAGCGA
>JADCFP010000047.1 GCA_020249465.1 Roseomonas sp.
CACGGGGGTGCTCACCCTGGTGCCCAAGCCCGGCAAGCCGGCGGATCAGGTGGCGGGCTACCGCCCCATCACCCTCCTGCCCGTCGACCTGCGCATTGTGGCCCGGGCGGTGGCTGACCGCCTGCAGGTGCCCCTGGACCTGCTGGTGGCCCCCACGCAGTCGGCTTTCATCGATGGGCGCGACATCTCCGACAATATCCACTATCACCAGTGCCTCAGCGACTACCTGCGCCACCGCCAGCCCGCCGCCTATGCTCTGTTGTTGGACCTGGCAGGGGCCTATGACAATGTCGACTGGTCGCTGCTCACTGACACCATGCGACAGATGGGCTTTCAGGCTACAGGCCATGTGCGTTGGGCCCAGCTCCTGCACAACGGCGCCACAGGGCAGGTGCTCCTGAATGGGCACCTGGGCGCCACCTTCCCCATCCGCTCGGGGCTGCTGCAGGGCAGCGGCGTGTCGCCGCTCTACTGGTGCATCGTGCTGCAGCCCCTCGACTCCTACCTGTCCTCGCTGGCAGCGGGGGGCCGCATCAGCACTCCAGTGGTGCCTCACGCCAGCCTGCCCCAGGCGGCCCTCACCCAGCGGCCTGCGGCTCCCGTGCGGGCCCATGCCGATGACATCGCAGCGTGCGTGCTCACGCCGGCCTGTGTGGAGGTGCTAGCCGCTGGGGAGGGCTGTGGGGCCTTTGCAGCGGCAGGGGGGCCAGCGCTCAGCGCGCCCAAGTCAGTGGTCCAGCTCCTGGGCCCTCCTCCAGCCGTGTTGGCCGTGCTGTTGGCAGCCATGGGTGTCGCGGCTGAGGCGGTGCCACAGCCCGCAGCTCCAGATGCGGCCAGGCCAGCAGCCCAGCATGCAGCCCGGCCTGAGCGGGTGCAACAACAGCTTGAGGCGGCGACGCAGGCCACAGCCGTCGGCTTGGAGGGCCCTGCGGGCATGCGCTTTGCAGCCCTGGGCCGGCCCCTACGCTACCTGGGCACACCGGTGGGCATGGGCCTGGGGCGCCCAGTGGTGCAGGAGGCCGCCTTTGGCCACCAGCCCGGGGCCATTCAGGCGGCCTCTGCCCGCTGGCGCGTCCTGGCCCTCTCCCTCATCAGCCGTGTGCATGTCGCCATGCAGTGCCTGGCAGCCAAGCTGGTGTTCCAGCTGGCCTATGTGCAGCCCACGGCCGCTCAGCTAGGCACCATGCAGACGGCCGTCCGCCGCTTTGTGGCCACCGCACCTGATCCAGCGGATGGGGGCCCCACCACCACCAGCCTGCACCCCAACGCCGACATCTGTGCTCTGCCAGTGGGTGAGGGTGGCCTGGGCTACCCGTCCCTGCAGTCTTTCTCTGTGGCCATGCAGGCCAAGCTGGTGGCTCAGCTGCCAGGCCCACGGCGTCGTGACTGGCAGCCCCTGCTGCGGGCCTTGCTCGCCGACCCTGTGTCTGGTCTGGTGTCCTGGGTGGTCACGGCCCCCACAGCTGTGCAGCTGCATGGGGACCTGGGCCGCCTGCAGGCCCACGTCGCTGCCTTTGCTGAGCTGCAGGTGGAGCGGGTGGCAGCGCCGGAGGGCCAGTCCTTCTACTCCGTCCTGGCAGAGCCCCTCCTGCACAACCCACTGCTGGGCCTGGACATGCACCACCTGCTGGTGGGCGAGGCCCCACTGGCAGCCCAAGCTGAAGCGCGCAGCTGGCGGTATGTGCGGGATATGTACCGCTCGCTGCATGCAGACCGCCCGGGCCCCATGCCCTTGGCCTTGCAGATGGCAGCCCAGCTTGTGCTCAGCCGCATGCCGCCTGCATGGCAGGCTCACCTGCAGACCCAGCAGCCCCCTCCTTGCGCGTGGGAGTGCGCCGTTGTGCAGCCTGCAGCTGGGCGGCCCGCTCTGTGGCTCGCCAGGCCGACGGCAGCGCCGGGCCATGAGCAGCCAGCCATGTGGGCCACGCCCTGTGGCCGCCTGGCTGACCTGCTCGATGGCGACGCAGCAGCACTTGGGCTGGACCCCCAGCGCCCCCCTGTGTGGCAGCCTGCGCTCGTGTTCTCAGAGCGCAGGCCAGTCAAGCGCATGAGTGTGGAGGACCTGCAGCGCCAGCGCTGGCCGCCTGAGCAGCGCCCCCCCTGGCCTCACGATCACTGGCTCCTGGGGCCGTGGGACGAGGTGTGGCTAGACCCCACTGTGTGGGGCTGGCATGCTGGGCGCAGGCTTGTGACCCTGGCAGCCTACACTGTCAGGGATGCCCGCTTGCGCCTCACGCAGCGGGCCTGGGCAGCCAAGGAGCCGCAGGCCCGCCCTCATGGCGGGGTGCCCTACCAGCCGGGCTCTGGCGTGTGGCCCCGCCTGTGGGGCCGACGCCCTGCCGCTGATGCTGGGCCGCTCGACTACGACAGCACAGGCCTGCAGCGCATGGAGGAGGCCTGGCTGGCGGAGTTCCAGGCCCGCAGGGCGGCAGAGCTGAACGCGCGCCCCCAGGGCGAGCGGGATGCCGCTGACCTCCCTGCGTGGATGGGGGCCCCGCCTGCCTTTCGACGCCCGCCAGCTCGCCGGCAGCCAGCCTCCCAGCCTGGCCCAGCCCCAGCCGCCGGCCTGGGGCCGCGGCCGCCACAGCACGCGGCCCCCGCTGCTGCCGTTGCAGCGGGCGCGGCGGTCCCCCGCCCACCTTTGCCCAGCACGGCGGTCTGGCGGTCCCTGCGCCACCCTGCCCTGTGGGAGGCCCACCGCACGGTGGCCTGGAGGGTGCTGCACGGCGCCCTGCCCGTGGGCTGCTACCGCCTCCGCACAGACGGCCGCCTGCCGGCTGCTGCCGCCTGCTGTGCCGCATGTGCGGCTGCCGGCCGGCAGGAGGCTGAAACCCTCACCCATGCTTTTGTCGCTTGCCCGGCTGTGGCCCCTGCCCTGCGCTGGCTGCTGGCCACGTATGCCGCCCTTGCAGGCGAGCCGGCCCCGCCAGCTGACCCCCTGCTGGTCCTGGGCGCGGCCCCCTGGCGCTGGGCACCCCGGCAGCCCACTCTGTGGCTGCACCTGCGTGTGGCCTATTTGGGCTGCGTGTGGGCAGCACGCCGGGCAGGGCGGGTCACGGCAGCTGCGGTGGTGGAGGCGGTGGTGGCGTCCATGACCCACGGCGTCACTCGCGACTGGAGGCGGGTGGCCAGCGATGTGCGTGCAGCGGCTGTAGGGATAGTGCCAGTCGTGTGGTTCCGTGGTCGCTCTCCTCGTCTCAGCTCTGCTGCCTTTGCCCGCCGGTGGCCATCGGTGGGGGGCTGGTATGATGCTGTGCCTGGCGCCGCCCCCATTGTGCGCCTCTCGCCTGCCTGGCCTGTGGCGCTTCAGGCGGGCGATGGGGCCGCGGCAGCTCAGGCTGGTTGAGCTTCATTGTAGGTTAGGCCACGTCTCTGTGTTTGCGTGTGTGCTTGTGTGTGCGTTTGGCATGTTGCATGCGACCGGGTCTCCTGTTTGGTGCGTTGCTTGCTTTCCTGATGTGTCTTTCTGCTGCTTGGTGTTCCCCCTCCTCTCTGACGTTCTCTCCTTGCCCTCCCCTCTGCTGGTTGGGCCTTGGGCCCCGGGCCCGAGGCTTCTGGCTCACCTGCCTGCTGTGGTAGGTGGGAGGCAGCTCGGGACGGTGGCGCGCGTTTGGCGGAGCGCGCTGCAGCCGGGAGGGGGTGTGGCATGCCGGTTAGCTCCTGCCTTGGGTTTTTGGTCCTGTTGTCCCCTGCCTTTTGCTCCTTCCTGGTCCCTCTCTTTTCTGCCTCCCTTCCTGGTTCGGCCTCGCGGTAGACCCCTTGGCTCCCTGGTCCCCCTGGTCCCTTGTCCTCTCGGTGTTCGCGCAGGCGTGTGGCCCTGCAGGCTGCGTGTGGGTGCTTTCGTGTCTGTCGGCGTGCCTTGCTGCTGCCGGTGCGGGCGAGGGCTGCACCCTGTGAAGAGGGCCAACTGTTCACCCTCGCCACCGCCCGCCACTGGCCCGTTCAGCTGACCCCTGGCCCCCACCCTCCA